>JALYLC010000157.1 GCA_030774435.1 Actinomycetota bacterium | reverse complement strand
GGCTAGGCCAGCTAGGCCACCGCGCGGCTGCGGGTGGCACGGGGGCAGACCTCGGGTCACGCTGGGCGTGACACTCCACTGCAGGGAGGTCTGACCCCGGCGCTGCGGTTGGCACCCAAGGTACGGAGGGGCAGCTGTTTCCAAGCGCCGGTTCGAACCCTGGGGAGGGTCCCAGCAGGGCGAAGCGCCGCAGAGGCGGAGCGCCGCAGGGCCACAGGTACGTGCATTGCAGATTTGGCGGCAGGACATCGTTGCCCCTCGCGCTGCTGGGTTCGAGCGCTGGCGCAGGGGATCAGACCTCCCATGGAGTGGGCTGGTCGTTCGAAGCGTGAACCGAGGTCTGCCCCCGTGATTTCCGAACACACGCGGTGGCCTGGCGGCCGTGACGCGGATTCGAAGCTCTCGGACGGCTATCCGCCAGGACCCTCTCTCGGTTACTGGCCCGCCGGGTCCGAGGATGCGACCGCAAGACTCGCGCCGTCAGTCGTAGAGGATCACCGCGCGGCCGCCGCGCCGGGCGCGCATGTCGTCGAACGCGCTGTTGATCTCGTCCAGCGCGATGCGGCGGGTGATCAGCCGGTCGATCGGGAGCTTGCCGGCCTCGTACAGCGCGGCGATGCGCGGGAAGTCGATGGGAGCCACCGAGGACCCGTAGTTCGAGCCGAGCACGCTGTGCCCGAACTCGGCCATGCCGAAGCCCGAGAAGCTCACGCGCACGTCCTCGGCCGTCATGCCGACCATCACGGCGGTGCCGCCGAGGCAGATGAGGTCGGGCATCAGCTCGATCGTCCGCTGCAGTCCGATGGCCTCGAACGCGTAGTCGGCGCCGTCGGGGACGATCGCGCCGACGGCCGCCGCGACATCGCCGTCGCCACGCACGGCGTGTGTGGCCCCGACGTCGCGCGCCTGCTCGAGCTTGGCATCCTCGACGTCCACGGCGATGATCGGGTGCGCGCCGGCGAGCGCCGCGCCCATCACGACCGAGAGGCCGACGCCGCCGCAGCCGATCACGACGATGGATGCGCCCGGCTCGACCTGCGCGGTGTTGACGACCGCGCCGACGCCGGTCGTCACCGAGCAGCCGATCAGGCAGGCGATCTCGAACGGCACGCTAGCGGGGATCGGCACGACGGCGGAGGCGGGCACGACTGCGGCCTCGGCGAATGTCCCGACCGAGAGGTACTGGTAGACCTCGGTGCCGTCCGCGCGGCGGAGCCGCAGCGTGCCGTCGTCCAGGGTCGAGTCGTTGATGCGCGTCTCGCTGCAGGCCCAGGAGCGCCCGCGTACACAGGCACGGCAGTGGCCGCAGGCGTAGCGCCACGAGAGCACGGCCGCATCGCCCACGGCGAGGCCGGTCACGCCCGGCCCGAGCGCTTCCACGGTGCCCGCGCCCTCGTGGCCGAGCACGAGCGGCAGCGGCACCGTCCACTCGCCGTCGACGGCGTGCAGATCCGAGTGGCAGACGCCGCTCGCGCCGTAGCGCACGCGGACTTCGCCAGGGCCGGGCTCGGCCAGCTCGAGTGTCTCGACCGCGAGCGGCGAGTGGGGCGCGGAGAACACGGCGGCGGTCACAGAGGTCGACATTGGAGCGGCAGCATCTCACGTACTCTCAGGCCCGTGCACGAGCAGTCGACGCTTCCCGACCGCCTCCGCGTCATTTCCGAGACGATCGACTCGGTGCGCTCGGTCGCGGTTGGCGTGTTCGTCGGCGTCGGGGCCCGTGACGAGCGTCCGCCCGAGGCCGGTGTCACGCACCTGATCGAGCACCTGCTGTTCAAGGGCAGCCAGCGCTACGACCAGATGGAGATCGCGCGCGTCTCCGATCGCCTGGGCTCCGAGCTCAACGCGTATACGACGCGCGAGTCGACGGTCGTGCACGTGCGCGTCCTCGACGAGCACGTGCCGCTGGCGCTCGACATCATGTGCGACATGGCCGCGCGCCCGCGCTTCGAGGCCGAGGCGCTCGAGTCGGAGCGCGAGGTCGTGCTCGAGGAGATCGCGATGATCGAGGACGACCCCTCCGATCTCGTGCACGACGTGGCGGCGCGCTGTGTCTTCGGCGAGCACGAGCTCGGCCGGCCGGTGATCGGCACCGCCGCCACGGTACGCGCGCTCGCGACAAGTGACATCTCCGCCTACCACGCCCTTCGCTACGGCGCCGGCAACGTCGTCCTCGCGGCGGCGGGCAACATCGAGCACGACGCGTTCCGCGCGCTCGTCGCCGAGCGCCTGGAGCTCGGGGCAGCCGAGCGCGCCGTGCGCTCGACCCCGCCCGTCGCCGAAGGCAGGCAGCTCTTCCTGGCCCGCGACACCGAGCAGTACCACGTCTGCCTCTCCGCGCCGGGCCTGCCGCGCGATGACGACCGCCGCTTCGCGCTCGCGCTGCTCGACCACGTGCTGGGAGGCGCCGCGTCGTCGCGCCTCGTGCAGGAGATCCGCGAGCAGCGCGGCATGGCCTACAGCGTCTACAGCTACACGGCCAGCTACGACGACGCCGGCCAGCTCGGCATCTACGTCGGCACTCGCGCCGAGAACGTCGGGGAGTGCGTCGAGATCGCGCGCGCCCAGATGGCCGACTTCGCCGCGGGCGGCCTGACGGCCGACGAGCTCGAGCGGGCCAAGGAAAGCGTCAAGGGCCGCATGCTGCTGGCGCTCGAGTCGACGTCCTCGCGCATGTCGCGCCTCGGCCGCGCGGTGCTGAGCGGCAGCGAGATCCTCTCGCTGGACGAGGTCGCCGCTCGCGTGGACGCGGTCAGCCACGAGGACGTCACGGCCATCGCCTCCGAGTTCTTCGCGCCCGAGCGCTTCTCGATCGCAGGTATCGGGCCCGATCACGATCGCTTCACGGCCGCCGTGGGAGGCGAGGTAGCCCTGCTGGAGGTGGTCGCGTGACGCGCGTGATCCTGGCCGGCGCAAGTGGCCGGACGGGCACCCCCGTAGGCGTGGCGATCGCCGCGGCCGAGGATCTCGACCTCGTCGCGCGCGTCGCGCCGAGCCTGGCGGGGGCGGGCTCGGACTGCTTCGGCTCGCTCGCCGACGCGCTCGCGGAGGTTTCGGCCGACGTGCTCGTCGACCTGACGCGACCGGAGCTGGGTGAGGAGCACACGCTGGCCGGGCTGGCGAGCGGGCTGGCTGTCGTGCTGGGGACGACGGGTCTCGACGCGGAGGCCCGCGAGCGGGTCGACGCGGCCGCGCGCGCAGCAGAGCTGCCGGCGTTCTACGCGCCCAACTTCGCGCTGGGCGCAGTGCTCGCGATGCAGTTCGCCGAGCAGGCGGCAGCGCTCCTCCCGCACGTGGAGATCGTGGAGCTGCACTCCCACCACAAAGTGGACGCCCCATCGGGTACCGCGGAGGCCACCGCCGAGCGCATCCGCGCCGTCACGGGGCACGACGTCCCGATCCACTCGGTGCGCCTCCCCGGCCTCGTCGCCCACCAGGAGACGCTGCTCGGCGGAGAGGGCCAGCTGCTCACGATCCGGCACGACGCGACCTCGCGCGAGGCGTTCGCGCCGGGCGTGCTGCTGGCGGTGCGCCGCGTGCGCGAGCTGCCGCCGGGCCTGACGATCGGGCTCGAGACATTCCTTGTCGCTTAGAAGCTCTCACAGAATCAACGCCACGCTGATTCTGTGAGAGCTTCTAAGCGGGCAGTACGCCGGGCGCGAGCTATGATCGCAGCGTGATTCCGACGCCCCGAGCGCGCCCCGAGCCGCCGGCCGGGCGCATCTGCACCGCGATGGCCACGCCGTTCGCGCCGGATGGCTCGCTGGACCTGGATGCCTGCCGCGCGCTTGCGCGCCACCTCGTGGAGCATGGCTCCGAGGGGCTCGTGCTGGCCGGGACGACGGGTGAGGGCCCGACCCTGAACGACGGCGAGAAGCTGGCGCTGTTCGAGGCCGTCCTCGACGAGGTCGGTGGGGACGCTCGCGTGATCGCGAACACCGGCACCTACGACACGGCCCATTCGGTGCACCTGACGCGCGATGCGCGCCGGCTGGGCGTGCACGGCTTCCTGGCCGTGACGCCGTACTACAACAAGCCGCCCGCCGAGGGCCTCGCGCGCCACTTCGCGGCCATCGCCGTGGCCGCGGACGGCCTGCCGGTGATCATCTACAACATCCCGCAGCGCGTGATCCTCAATCTCGAGCCGGCGCTGATCGCCCGGTTTGCGCGCGAGAGCGCCAACGTGGTGGCCGTCAAGCAGGCAACGACCGACCTCGAGCAGGCGCGCGCCATCCTCGAGGCCGGGCTCGTTCTGTATGCGGGCAACGACGATCTGCTCGCGCCCTTCCTCGAGCTGGGCGGCTCGGGCGGCATCTGCGTGGCCTCCCATCTGATCGGCTCGGACATGCTGCACATGTGCGAGCTCGCCGAGGCGCGCGACTTCGACGGCGTGCGTGCACTCGACCGCGAGCTGTCGCCGATGTACGAGGCGCTCAGCGTCACCACCAATCCGATCCCGCTCAAGGCGGCGCTCGAGCTCATCGGGCTCCGCGTGGGCGCCCCCCGGCTACCGCTGGTCGAGGCGACCGATGAGCAATGCGCCGTGGTGCGCTCCGCCCTAAGAGGTTCTCAGAGAATCAGCGCGGCGCTCGGAGGTCTCGAATCGCCTCCGGTCTGATTGTCGGGCGCAAAGACTCGCGGTGGGTTGTCGGAGGGATCGCCCGACAATCAGACCTGCGGCGACCCGGGGCCCGCGCAAACAGCCGCGCGAACCCCGGGGCTTCGCGGGAGCCACTCCCGCTCGCTTCGAGCCCCCCGAGCACCACGCTGATTCTCTTAGAACCTCTCGGGGCGAGGGGCCTGACGGCCGCCGCGTGAGCGACGTCGTACGCATCATCCCGCTGGGCGGCCTGGGCCAGATCGGCAACAACCTGTGCGTGATCGAGCAGGGCGAGCGCCGCATCCTGATCGACTGCGGCCTCTCCTTCCCGCGCGACGAGATGCCGGGCGTCGACCTGGTTCTCCCCGACTTCGCCTACCTGCGCGAGGCGCCGGGCGGCATCGACGCGGTCATCCTCACGCACGGTCACGAGGACCACATCGGCGCCCTGCCGTACGTGATGCGCGAGATCGGCGTGCGCGAGGTCTGGGGCACGCGGCTCACGCTGGGCATGGTCAAGTCGAAGCTGGACGAGCACGGTCTGCTGCGCGATGCCGAGTTCATCGAGATCGACAGCGACGGCGACCCCGTTGCCTGCGGGCCGTTTGCGGCCGAGTTCGCGCGCGTCACGCACTCGGTGCCGGATGCGGTCGCGGTCGCGTTGCACACGACCGAGGGCACGATCCTGCACACCGGCGACTACAAGATCGACCACACGCCGATCGACGGGCGGCCGACAGACCTCGCCAAGCTGGCACGGCTGGGCTCCGACGGCGTCGACCTCATGCTCGCCGACTCCACGAATGCCGAGCGCCCGGGCATCACGCAGTCCGAGCAGCTCGTCGCGGCCGCCCTCAAGCGCATCATCCGCGACGCGCC
>JALYLC010000156.1 GCA_030774435.1 Actinomycetota bacterium | reverse complement strand
GCCCAGATCCGCAGCCTGCGCGACCAGTTGTCCCTGTCGGTCTCCGACCGGGCGGTCGCGAACGGCGACTTCGTCGTCGGCGATCCGGCCCGCCTCCCGACCGCCGCGTACCAGCCCCAGCCCGCGCGCAACGCCGTGCTCGGCGCAGTGGCCGGCCTGCTGATCGGCATCGCCGCCGCCTTCGGCCGCGCGCGCCTCAACCGGCGCCTGATCACCGTCGCGGACGTCGAGGCGGCCTACGGGATGCAGGCGATCGGCGCCATCCCGCCCCCGTCCTTCCAAGAGCTCGACCGCGCCGGCCACATCATCGGCGACTTCGAGGGCTCGTCCCCGCTCGTCGAGGCGTTCCGCTCGACGCGTGCCACGCTCTCGCTCTACAGCGTGGGCAACGGCAAGCCGGTCGTGATCGCCGTCACCTCGGCGAATGGCGGGGAAGGCAAGACGACCGTCGTCGCCAATCTCGCGATGGCGATGGCGACGAGCGGCAAGCGCGTCCTCGCGATCTCCGCCGATCTGCGCAAGCCGGCCCTGCACGACTACTTCCCCGGGTCCTCGCGCGCGGGCCTGCTCGACGTGCTGAGCGGCCGGCTTCACCTCAGGGAGGCGACCGGCTGGGTCTCACTCAACGGCTCGAGCGCGACAGGCGGGCGCTTCGCCCTGCTCGCGACGAATGCTCGCTTCCGCGATCCGGCGCGCCTGTTCGAGTCGACCGACATCGGACTCGTGCTCGATCAGGCACGCCTCGACTACGACATCGTCCTGATCGACTGCCCGCCGCTGCTGCAGACGCCCGAGGCCTCCATCATCGCCGGGATCGCCGATGGCAGCCTGATCGTGGGGCGCGCCGGTGGGCTCACGCGCGATGACGCGGTGCATGCGCTGGAGCGCCTGAGCACGGCGAAAGCGTCGCCCCTCGGCGTGATCGTCTCGAACGCGCGCGAGCGGCGCACCTCGTATGGCTACGGCAACGGGGACGAAACCTCGTGACTCGCCCCGCGCGATGACCGCGCTCGACAGCGCCGTCCGGCCGCGCCGCCGCCGGCTGACCGGCGGAGCGGCGCTGATCCTGCTGGCGTTGCTGGCGGCGGTCTGCGGAGCCGCGATGGCGCGCGTGCCCCTGATCGTCGGCGACTCGAGGGCCACACTGCTCGTCCCGGCCTTCGCCCTCGGCGTCGTGGCGCTCTGCCTGGGCTACGTCAAGCCGCTGCCCGTGCTCTGCGCCGGCATGGTGCTTCTCTCGGTCGGGCGCATCCAGCCGATCACGCCGGCCGACGGCGCGCTCGGCATCTGCATGCTGCTCACGCTCGTAGGCCCGCTGCGCTTCCGCCCGGCGATGCCCGCAGGCCCGGCGCTGGCACTCACGCTCTTCACGCTCGGCTCCGTGCTGTCCCTCACGGAGGCACGCGACACGGCTGTTGCGCTCTCGTTCGAGGCGCACACGCTCTTCTTCGTGCTGCTTGCGGTCTGGCTCACCTCGGCCCTGCGCATGCCCGGCTGGACGCGGGCGGGGATGCGCTGGTACGTGATCGGCGCCGTGGCGACGGCTGCGCTCGGCGTGCTCGCGTGGGTCGTCCACTTCCCGGGCTCCGACCTCTTCGTGTACGCCAACGGCAAGCGCATCCAGGGGCTGTACGTCGATCCAAACGCGTTCGGCCCGTACCTCGTGCCCGCCGCTGTGATCTGCCTCGAGGACATCATGCGCCCGCGCCTGCTGCGCTGGCGGCCGTCGCTCGTGCTCTGCTCGTTCATCACGCTCGCGATCGCAATCGTGCTGTCGTTCTCGCGCGCGGCGACCGCGAACCTCGCGCTCGCCTGCCTCGTGACCGTGATCGTCTACGCCCTCCGCAGCGGCCGGCGCAAGGCGCTCGTGCGCGGCATCGCGATCCTCCTGGCCTGCGTCGTCTGCGCGGGCGGCGCACTGGTGCAGACCGGGGCGATCACGATCCTGCAACAACGCGCCCAGGTTCAGGGGTACGACTCCGAGCGCTTCTCCACGCAGGCGCTCGCGCTCGACAAGGGCTCCGCGCGCCTGCTCGGCTACGGCCCGGGAGCAGTGCAGACGGAGCTCTCGATCAACACCCACTCGACGTTCGTCTGGAGCCTGTTCGAGAACGGCATCCTCGGCTTCGCCACGCTCCTGCTGCTCGTGCTCTCGACCGCCGCGGCGGCCTGGCGCAGCGCCCGCCGGGACTTCGAGCGCGAGGGGCTCGGCAGCGCGGCGCTGCTCGGCTGCTGGCTCGGGCTGTCCTTCAACAGCCTGGTCGTGGACACCTACCACTACCGCATCCTCTGGCTCCTGGCCGCGCTCGTGTGGGTCGTTGCGAGCGTCCCGACGTCACGCGCGCCTGCTAGCATGAAAATCAGTGAGCGCGACCTCGCGCTTGCCACCAAAGTCGCCTGAAGATGCGCATGCCGACCGAACCCACGCCACCTACCCCGGCCCCGACGGCCGGCGTAGCGGTGCGTACGGTCGCTGCCCGCGCGGCGTACTAGCACCACCGACTGCGCTCCCCTGACGGGCCGAGGTACCGGCAATGCCGGCGTCTTCGTCGACCCCTGTCCGCAAGGTGCTCCAGTGCTCTCCACGACCCCATACAAGACCGCAGTCCAGCGCCTCTCGATTGGCCGCATGCTCTCCGTGGCCGGCGGCGAGGTCGCCTTCGTGGCGCTCATGGCGCTCGTCTTCGGGCGGACCCATTCGGCGATCTGGGGCTCTGCCGCGCTGCTCGCCGTGATCGGCACGTACGGTCTGGCAGCCCCGTTCGCGGGCATGCTCGGCGACCGCTTCGACCGCCGCATCGTGATGATCTGGTCCGACGGCCTGGGCGCCGTGGTCAACCTCGCGCTCGTGTTCGCGCACGCACCCACGCTGCTGATCGGCCTGGCCGCTCTGGGCGCGATCGCCCAGTCGCCGTACCTCTCGGCATCGACGGCCGCCATCCCGAACCTCGTTCCGAGCGATCAACTCGTGTGGGCGAACGCGACGCGCTCGCGCGCGAGCAACGTCGGCTTCATGCTCGGCCCGATCGCGGGCGGCGTGCTGGTCGCGAGCGTCGGCGGCTCCTACGCCTTCGCGTTCAACGCGCTCGCGCTGGCGGCCTCGGCCGGCCTCGCCTGGAGCGTCGTGGGCTCGTTCAACGAGCACAGCGGCGAGAAGCTGCGCGGCGGCCTGGGGGCGGGTTTCCGGTTCCTCTGGAACGACCGCGTGCTGCGCTGGATCACCGGCGCCTGGGTGCTCATCCTGTGTGGCGTCGGCGCCTTGCTCGTCTCGGAGTTCCCGCTGGCCGAGCTGTTCCACTCCGGCTCGCTGGGCTATGGCCTGCTGATCAGCTCGTGGGGCGCCGGCACGCTGATCGGCTCGGTCTTCGCCGCGCGCGCCGTGCGCCGCTCCACGTACTGGTCGCTGGTCGTCGGTACCGTCGGCCTGTCGGTCATGCTCGGCAGCGTCGCAATCGCGCCGTTCCTCTGGCTCGTCTGCGCCACGCAGTTGATCGGCGGGTGCTTCGACACGTTCGTGAACGTGGCCGAGGAGACCGTGCGCCAGCAGCGCACGCCCGACGAGTTGCGCAGCCGCGTGTTCGCTGCCGGGGAGGCGATCGTGGTCGTCGCGATGTCGGCCTCGATCGCCGTCGGCGGCCCGCTGATCCAGGCCGCGGGCCCGCGCGCGGCCTATGCCCTCACCGGAGTGCTCGGGCTGCTCGCCGCCGTTACGATCTGGTGGGGCGCATGGGAGCTGCACACGCAGCAGAGCGCCGCGCTCGACGCGGACGCGGGCGCCGAGGCACCCCGCGAGCTCGGCTCGCACGCGCCGGGCGGCGTGCTCGAGGCCGCTGACCGGTACGCGCAGGTCTAAACGCGTCTAGAGAACCGGGCCCGCGGCGATGAACTCGTCGCGGGCCGTGACCGTCTCGCGCAGCCGCAACAGCTTGGGATAGGGCGTGAGATCCATGCCCGAGTTGCGAGTGCGGAACAGCACCGGCGCCGCGCAGCAGTCGGCGATGGTGAACGTCCCCAGCACCGTGCCGTTGTCGGCCACGAGCCGTTCGAACAGCTCCAGCTGAGGGGCGATCTCGGCCGCCTTTGCGCGCGCACCATCCGGGTCGGGCGGGCCGGCGTTGAAGCCGATCCCCTGCACGAAGCCGAGCGCGAGCCGCTCGACCTGGAAGAACGGACCGCGCAGCGCCGTTGCGAAGCGATCGAGGAACTCGTCCACGGGCGCCCGCTCGGCCGGAGCCGCGGGGTAGAGATCGTCGCGGCCCTCGCGCTGCGCCAGGTAGCGCAGGATGGCGTTCGACTCGGCCAGCACCACGCCGTCGTCATCGAGCGTCGGAATGCCCCCGAGCGGATTCTGGGCGAGGTACCAATCGGGCCGTGGCTGCAGCATCGGCACCTCGCGGCGGTCGTACGCGAGCCCGAGCTCGGCGAGCAGGAAGCGCACCTTGAGCGCGTTCGAGGAGACGGGGTTGTCGTAGAGCAGCATCGCGGCGAGCGTAGCGGAGTGGCCAAATGGCACACGCCGCGTGTGTCATCTGGCGGCGCGGGCCGCCAGATGGGGTCTGGCTCCGCCAGCTGGGGTCTGACCCCAGGTGGCGGAGCCTGACCCCAGGGTGGCGATCCGCTCAACCAGGCGCTTCC
>JALYLC010000155.1 GCA_030774435.1 Actinomycetota bacterium | reverse complement strand
GCGCTGCACCCGATGGGACCGATCGTCCCGCGCCGTGTCGCGCGCATCGGCGGCGGCCTCGTGCTCGCGCTCGCCCTGCTGTGGGTGCTGCCGGGCTTCGCCGCCGAGCGCCTGATCGAGCGCGCCGCCGCGAATGACGACCCCGCGGCGGCCCGCACGGCCGCCACGCTCTCGCCCTTCGACCCCGCGCCGCTGCGCCTCGCAGCGCAGCTCGAAGGGCCGGGGCACGGGCTCGCCGATGCCCTCTCTGCGGCGAATCGCGGTCCGCAGGAATGGAGCTCGTGGGCGGTCGTCGCGCAACTCGCGGGCAAGGACACGGCGCTCGTGGCGCGTGCCTGCGCGCGCGCCCGCAGCGAAAACCCGCGACTCGAATCGTGCCCCTGAGATGATGCTCGCCAATGCCCTGGAGACGAGCGCGGTCGCACGCGACGCCGACACGCCGCGCTGCTTCGCCCACGATCTCCCCGACGCCCTGTTCACGTCCGATGCGCTGGATGAGATCTGCCGTGCTGCCGATGCGCGCGGCCAGCTCACCGTGCAGGTCCCGGATCTCGCGCGCGAGCGCCCCGGGCAGCGGCCCGAGCGCACCCGGCCGCGCTATCCCATCCTGCAGGACGCCCTCGAGCGCCCGGTGCACTACCGCATCTTCAACACGGCGACGTGGGGGCCGCGCGGCCACGCCGAGTGCCGCGCGCGGCTGTACGAGCTGGCCGGCCCGCACGCCGGCCTCGGCGAAATCCCGCGCGAGACGGTCCTGCGTGTTTTCTCGCCAGGGGCGCTGGTAGCGCTGCACGTCGACCCCGACGCAAAGCTCGTGGCCGGCATGGCCGGCACGACGGTCTGGTGGGTGCGGCCGGTGCACGCGATGACGCAGCGCCAGCACGAGAATCTCCTGCGCGGCGAGTTCTTCCTGCCGTTCACCGAGCACGCCGAGGAGCGAGCCCTGCAGCTCGATCCGGGCGGCGCCTGCTTCGTCCCGGCGCGCTGGGCGCACTGGCTCGAGCATCCCTGCGACGCGGCGAGCGTCACGTTCGACGTCGGCTTCTACACGCGCAAGGACCTGCGCGATCGCAAGGTCTATGACGTCAACTGGCTCATGCGCAAGGCGCACCTCTCGCCTCGGGGCCCGGGCGGCCGCCTCGACCGTCTGAAGTGCCTGACGTTCGACGGGATCAGCACCGCGAAGCGACGCGGCCTGCAGTACCGGGGGCACGTGTGACTCCGACGCGCGGGCGCGTACTCGTGCTCGACGGGGATACGCGAGCCGGCCTCGAGATCGCCCGCAGGCTGCACCTGCTGGGCGAGCGCGTGGCCATCGCCTCCTCCGACGGGGGTGCCAGCGGCATGCGCACGCGCGCGGCCGAGGCGCGCGTCGTCCTGCCCGATCCGCGTTCGGCGTTCGACGCCTACGCGGACGGGATCGTCACGGCGCTCGGGCCGGGCGACGTCGCGATGTGCAGCGGCGAGCGTGCCCTCGAGGCGCTGCGTGCGCGCCGCGAGGCAATCGTGGCGCGCGGCGCGGCGGCAGCCATCGCGTCCGAGCCCGCCCTCACGATCGCCGGGTCGAAGCAACTCACGCTCGACCGGGCCACGGCGCTCGGCATCGAGTCCCCGCGCTCCCTTCAGGTCTCGACGCCCGAGCAGGTGCTGGCCGGCGCGGACGAGCTCGGCTATCCGCTGGTCGTGAAGCCGCTGGCATCGTGGCGTGCGCTGCCGGGCGGCGGCGGCGAGACGGTGGCGCCGATGCTCGCCTACGACCACGCCGGGCTCGAGAAGGTGGCCCACCATCTCGTCCGGCCCGACGCGCCGGCGCTGCTCCAGCAGGTCGCGACCGGCATACGCGAGACGCACAAGTTCGTGCTGCAGGACGGCCGCATGGTCGCCCGGCTGGTGATGGTCGCCGAGCGCTGCTGGCCCCCGCTCGGCGGCTCGTCCGTGATGCGCGTGACGGTCGAGCCGCCCGCCGACTCCTATGCGCAAGCGCTCGCGCTCGTGACCGACGCCGGGCTCGAGGGAGTCTCCGAGGTTGAGTTCCGCCGCGACGACGCAGATCGCCCCCTGCTGATGGAGATCAACGCACGCATCTCGCAATCGGTCGCGCTGGCGCACCGCGCAGGTG
>JALYLC010000154.1 GCA_030774435.1 Actinomycetota bacterium | reverse complement strand
GCGCTGCACCGACACCCACTGCCCGAGCGGGGAGCCGTCTTCGACGTGGCGCTTGGGGACCCGGGCGTGGTTCTCGCGGGCGGCGAAGCGCCCCAGGCGGGAGTAGCCCTCCTCCCAGGCGGCGTCCAAGGGCTCCCAATTCCATCCCGGCAGCGCCGCCAGGCGCGCGGCTCGCTCATCGGAGAGCCGACCTGCGCGATAAGCGGCGCGCTGGTTGTTGACCCATGGCCCGAGCCGGTAGCCGTGTGGTCGCGGTAGGGACGGGCCTTTGCTTTTGAGGGCTCGGCCCGCCCCCCGCGCAGATCCCAGCGTGAGCGTTAACTCACTGGGCTCCTGGCTTGGATACGAGCGTGGAATCGCGCGTCGGGCCAGGGATGCATGATCCGGACCGGCGGGAGCCATCGTTGCGCGAGACGGGACATGCGCTTCCAGGTCAGGCGACTGCGCTGGCTGCGGCGCCGAAGCGCCCGATACCAGTGCCGGATCGCCTGGAATCGGAAGGCGTTGACCGCCTTGCCGTTGCCGGGCACGGCGTAGTAGGCGAGATGCCCACGCACCACGCTTCCCAGCCATCGGCCCTGCTCGGGGACGGGCAGGTGCCGGCGTCGCATCAGCTCGGTCTTGACCTCGCGCAGCTTCGCCTGCAGCCGCTTCGCCTCGGTGATGCGTTTGAGCTGAAAGCGCCCGTTCTTGGTCTTCCCGCAGATGTGCGTGAAGCCGAGGAAACGGAACGTCTCAGGTTTGCCGAGTCCCCGCTTCTGTCGTCGCTCGGCCGCAAACCGTCCGAACTCGATCAGGCGCGTCTTCTCGGGGGCCAGCTCCAGGCTGAACTTCGCAAGCCTGCTGCGAAGCTCGGCGAGGAACCGCTCAGCGTCATCCCGGTGCTGGAAGCCGACGATGTAGTCGTCGGCGAAGCGCACGATAATCACATCGCCGCGCGCGTGCCGCCGCCTCCACTGGTCGGCCCATAGGTCGAAGACGTAGTGGAGGTAGACGTTTGCGAGCAGCGGCGAAACCGATGCCCCTTGCGCCGTTCCCTCCGGCGTCTCCGACCATTCCCCGTTTTCGATCACTCCCGCCGTCAGCCACTTGCGGATCAGGCGCAAGATGCGCTTGTCCGCGATCCGGTGCTCGAGGAACCGCAGCAGCCACTCGTGGTCGATGGCGTCGTAGAAACCACGGATGTCCGCATCGAGCACCCAGCTCACCTTCTTCCTCATGATCCCGGCCGCGAGCGCATCCAACGCTTGATGCGGGCTGCGCCCAGGCCGGAACCCATGGGAGAACCCGAGAAAGTCCGCCTCATAGACGGCGTTCAGTGCCTCGACGACGGCACGCTGGAGGAGCTTGTCCTCCACAGCGGCAACGCCCAACGGTCGCTGCCGCCCGTCCGCCTTCGGGATGTACACCCGCCGCGACGGTCTCGCCCGATAGGCGCCCCTGTGGACGCGGGCATGCAGGTCGCGAAGGTTCTCCTCGAGACCGTGTCCGTAGTCCTCCCACGTGATCCCGTCCACCCCGGTCGCAGCCTTCGGGTTCAACGCCCAGTAGGCCGCCCGTAGGCGCTCGAGATCAACATGGTGCAGAAGCGCGGTGAACCGCACCTTCCTGTCCTGCTTTGCGACTCGGCGCACACGATCCAGCGCGCTTGGCACGCTCACACCGGCTCTGTGTCCGGGGCGTGGTGCGCTGGCCGCGTTCTCCTTGCCCAGGCCGCTTCCCTCCCCCGCCTCCGCCGCCGCTTGCGCGGCCTTGTTCGGTGGGCTCGCAGGTACTACCGGCCTGTCCGACTTCTCATGACCGTGCATCTCAGGCGTACGGCCTCGGCCTTCCCCGAGCGGCCCGCCCTGCCATCACCAAGACGGGTAGCCATGAGATCTCCCGGTTCTCGCGCCCGGAGACTCCACGCATGCACAGGTTCTTCGACCGCGCGGGGTCCGCGGGCAGCTCGCGCATACCGCTGCACGCGGTGTTGCCTTCCGCACGCACCCACGGCGTCGGCACCCCGGACTGCATTAATTTCGCGGCTCCATCGCCTCGCCTGCGTG
>JALYLC010000153.1 GCA_030774435.1 Actinomycetota bacterium | reverse complement strand
GTCGACGCCCGGCGTCCACTGGATGCCGACCGGCGAGGCGTACACCGGCGTCGTGAGCACCGGTGCGTTCGCGGGCGCCGTGGCCGCGTGCGCGCTCACGGGCACGAGCATCGCGAACGATGCGGCCGCGAGCACAAAGAAACGTGGTGCCATTTGCCGAAATCGTAAGACCTGGGTGTTGTGACCCCCCGAATGACTCCCCGTTCGGGGGGCAGGCTCATCGCCGCCCGTTCGGATGGGCACGCCCGGGGAGCCGGGAATGTCAGCGCCCCGGAAAACGCTTGCACGTGTAACCTTGCGCGGCTAGCGCCTGGAGACTCCGACGGAGGAGACATGGTCGATGGCTGACTCCCATGATCTGCTCGCGCGCGCCGACGCCGAGGAAGCGGCGGAGGTTGCAGCCCTCGAAGGGCGCGCGTCGCCATTCGGCGCGCTCTACGCCCACTGGGAGCGCAACCACTGGTCGGCCCTCGCGCTCGACCTCGAGACCGATCGCCGGAGCTTCGAGGCGCTCGACTCGAGTGCCCAGTCCGGCATGGTCTGGATCTTCGCCCACCGCTTCCACGCGGAGTTCAGCGTCGCGCGCCTGCTCGCGCCGTTCCTGCTCGCAGCCCCCTCCTACGACGTGCAGCTCCTGCTGGCCACGCAGGTCTCCGACGAGCACCGTCACCTGCAGGCCGTGCTCCGCATCTACGAGGAGGTCTTCGGCGTGCGGGGCGGGATCGACGCCGTCCGCGAAGTCGCGGATCGCAACATGGATCTGGTCGCCGAAGCGCTCTACGAGCGGCTCGAGCGCCACGTCGGGAAGCTCTCTGCGAGCTCGAGCGAGGACGACTTCCTCTCAGCGGTCGTGGTCTATCACCTGCTGGCCGAAGGCGTGATCGCGCGCACCGCCCAGAATCTCGCCGCGAACCAGTACGAGCGGCTCTGGTTCCCCGGTCTCGCCGAGGGCCAGCGCCTCGTCTCGCGCGACGAGGCTCGCCACATCGGAATCGGGGTCTCGTACGTGCGGCGGCGCATGGAGCAGGCGCCCGAGCGCACCAGCGAGGTGATCACAGGGCTGATCGAAGAATTGCTCGGACTGTGGGCGGAATTGCTCGGGCCGGCCGACGCCCAGCTGGGCGACCTCGTCCGGTCGGGCTACGGGATCGAGCCGGTGGACTTCTACAGCGAGGCCCTGCGGCTCGTCCAGGTGCGGCTCGCATCCGTCGGCTACGACGCCGATCTCGCAGACTGAGTCGAGCCGGTACGTGCGCGTCTGCATCCTCACCGACTACTACTACCCACAGCTCGGCGGGATCACCGAGCACGTCCACGGGCAGGCCGCGAACCTCGCGGCCCGCGGGCACGAGGTCACGATCGTGACCGGCCGCCTGCCCCACGCGCCGCGCGCCGCCGACCGCGACGAGCGCGTCATCGCCGCCGACGGCGTCGAGCTCGTGCGCATGGGCGTGGCGCTGCCGCTCTACGGCAACGGCTCGCAGACGCTGCACACCGTTCTGCCGTTCGGAACGCCACAGCTACGGCGCTTCTTCGCCGCGCGGCAGTTCGACGTCGTGCACATCCATGCTCCCTACAACCCGAGCTTCTTCATGCTCGCGCCGTTCGCCCTGCCCTCGGGGGCTATCGGCGTCGGCACGTATCACTCGGTCTTCACGCCCGGGCGCGTGCGCGACCTCGTACATGCGCCGACGCGAGCCTCGCTCAGCCGGCTCGACGGCCACATCGTCGTCTCGGACGCCTGCATTGAGCCGCTCGATCACTACTTCCCCGAGTTCTCCTGGCGCATGATCCCGAACGGCATCGACGAGCAGCACTTCGCGCCGACTGCCGCGCCGATCGCCGCGCTGCGCGAGAGCGGCGACCCCGTCGTGCTGTTTCTCGGGCGTTTCGATCCCCGCAACGGCCTGGGCATCATGCTCGACGCGTTCTCCGAGGTCTGGCGGGCGCGCGAGGGGCGCGTGCGGCTGGCCGTCGTGGGCGACGGCCCGCTGCGCAGGTACTACCAGAGCCGGCTCGCGCCCGAGATCGCGGACGCCGTGCACTGGGCGGGGCGGATCGACTGGAACCGGCCGCGCTACTACTGCTCCGCCGACGTCCTCTGCACGCCCTGCCAGCGGGCCAGCTTCGGGATGGTGCTGCTGGAGGCCATGAGCTGCGGCCGCCCGGTCGTGGGGAGCCTGATCTCCGGATTCGAGCGCCTGCTCATGAGCGGTCGCGAAGGCCTGCTCGTGGCGCCCACGGAGGAGCCCGCCGCCTTTGCCGCCGCGCTGCTGCGCCTGCTCGACTCCCCCGCCGAGCTGAGCCGCATGGGGGCCGAGGGCCGCCTGACCGCGACGGCGCGCTACTCCTGGGCCAACGTGGCGGCCGAGCTCGAGGCCTTCTACCTCGAGCTGCGCGGCGAGGCGCGCCGGCCGCTCGTACCGCACGCTCTCCCGGACGCCTTCCCGGAGCGCGAAGCACCCGCACCCGTCTGACACGATGCCCGGCGTGGCACGACTCACCTCGACCTGGCTGCCGCCGCTCGCCTGGATGGCGGTGATCTTCGCGTTCTCGACCCGGCACGGAGGTGATCACCTGGCGACGGCCGAAGTCGTCCTGCGCAAGCTCGCGCACGTGACCGAGTACTTCGCCCTGACCGCACTGCTCGTGCGCGCGCTGCGCCGCTCGCAGATCGCCGCGGCCGTTCCGGCCTCGGTCGTGGCGGCACTCGCCTATGCGTCGAGCGACGAGTGGCACCAATCCTTCGTGCCGGGCCGCACGGCGACGCCGCGCGACGTCGCGATCGACGGCGTCGGCATCGCGCTCGCTGCCATCGTCGTCACCCGCACGCGGCTCCGGGAGCGGATGGCGTGACCGGCGCCGTCGTCTTCGCCGAGCGCGCCATCGCACCGGGTGGCGATGCGATCTGGCCGGCTGCGCTCGAGCATCTGGCGCGCCGCTTCGCCTCCATTCGAGAGCTCGACCTCGCGAGCGTCCCGGCCCGCGAGTCCGCCGTGGCCGCGCTCGAGGTCTGGGCCGGGAGTGATGTCAGCTCGTGGCGCCTCGAGCTCGGCCGCTTCTATGACGACCACGCCCGCATGCACCTGCGCCGGGATCCGGCGACCGCCGCCCTGCTCGGCTCGCTGCGTGCGAACGGCGTCCTGCTCGCCGCCTACGGCCAGGGCCCGCGCGAGGCCTCGGCGGCCACGCTCGGGTTCCTCGGCCTCGACCGGCGCCTGGATGTGATCGTCCTGGAGCCGCCGCGAGATGGCTTCGCGGCCTGCCTGAAGGCGCTCGGCGTCAGCGAGGCGCGCCACGTCGGGACGCGCGAGGAGCTCGCGGAGCTACCGGAGCTCGCGGAGCTACGACGATCGAACTGAATGAGCGTTCAGTGAGAACGTCTACGTCAGTAGGGCGCGGCGCAGCGCGTCCTCGAGGCCCGAGCGGGCGATCGCGAGCACCTGGTCGCCCGGGCGCACGATCGTCTCGGGGCCGGCGATGTCGCTGGCACCGGCGCGCAGGACGGCGATCAGGCGCGCCCCTTCTGGCAGCGGGATCTCCGAGACGCGGCGCTGGGCCACGTCGTCGCCCAGCTGCACCTCGACGACCTCGAGGCCCTCACGCCGTAGCTCGAGCAGCGGAACGAGCTCGTGGTCGGGCAATTCGTGCTCGATCAGGCGCATGATCGACGTGGTCGCGCAGACCGACGGCGCGATCCCGAGCAGGTCGAAGAGCTCGTGGTTGCGCGGGTCGTTGACGCGCGCGATCACCCGCTCGACTCCGTATCGCTCGCGCGCGACCTGGCAGACGACGATGTTGTCCTCGTCGTCCCCGGTCACGGCCACAACGAGCTCGGCGCGCTCGATGCCGCAGCGCTCCAGCACCGCCAGCTCGGTCGCGTCGCCGTGCTGGGCGACGTGCTCGAGCTCCTCCTCCAGCAACCGGTAGCGGTTGGCGTTCTGCTCGATCACGCTGACTTCGTGGCGCATCTTGATCAGCTCGTGCGCGAGATTGCGCCCGACCTTGCCGCCGCCCGCGATGAGGATGTACATCAGATCGCCGCCGTGTGGGAGAGCACCGTCTCGGAGAGCACGTCGATCGCGCCCGAGGTCGGGCACACCGTGCGCATGCCGAGCTCGGCGTAGAGCGCCGCCCGGGCCGGATCGAGTATCCGGACGACCACGCAGCTGACGCCGAAGCGCTTCTGCGCGATCTGCGCGCAGACGACGTTCGTGTTGTCGCCGTTGGTGGCCACGACCACCGCCTCGGCGCGCTCGATGCCTGCCGCCAGCAGCGTCGCGATATCCAGCGCGTGGCCCTCCACGGTGATGCCCGCGAAGCCCTCTCCCAGGCGGTGGAACGCCTCGGCGCGCTCGTCGATCACCGCCACGTCCCAACCTCCGTCGCGCAGTCGCAGCGCGACCGCCGATCCCACACGTCCGCAGCCGACGACGACTGCGTGCTTGCCAATGCCCTGCGATACATCCAACATGCGCGGAGCGTAGCGCGGGCGCGTACTGCAGGCCCTCAGAGGTTCTCGCGGGGATCACCGTGGCGTTGATCGCGAGAGAACCTCTTATCATCCTGGCCCGTGACCATCGAACCGCTTGGCATCGGCCTGCTCGGATACGGCACGGTCGGCTCGTCCGTCGACCGCTTGTTGCGCGAGCGTGCGGATGTGGTCGAGCGCGTCGCGGGCCGCCCCGTGCGCGTCGTGCGCGCGCTCGTGCGCGATGCGACGAGGCCGCGCGAAGGCGCCGCCCCCGGGTTGCTGACGGACCGCTTCGAGGACATCCGCGACGACCCCTCGATCAAGGTCGTGGCCGAGGTCATGGGCGGCGTCGAGCCGACGCTCGGCTACCTGCGCGAGCTGCTCGAGCGCGGCGTCTCGGTCGTCTCGGCCAACAAGCAGCTGCTCGCCCGCCACGGCGCCGAGCTGCAGATGGCGGCCGACCGCGGCGGCGCGCAGCTGCGCTACGAGGCCTCGGCCTGCGCGGCCATCCCCGTCGTGCGCGTGCTCCAGGAGTCGCTGGCCGCCGCGGGAGTCGACGAGCTGATCGGGATCGTCAACGGCACGACCAACTTCATGCTCACGGCGATGGCGCGCGACGGCCAGAGCTACGCGGACGCGCTCGCCGAGGCCCAGGAGCTGGGCTACGCCGAGGCCGACCCGAGCGAGGACGTCGGCGGCGCCGACGCGGCCGCCAAGCTCGCCATCCTGGCCTCGCTCGCGTTCCATCGCCACCTCCACATCGACGACGTGCCGTTCGAGGGCATCGACACGCTGCACGACGACGATGTGGCATTCGCCAGCGAGCTCGGCTACGCGGTCAAGCTGCTGGCGCACGCGCGCCTCTCGGCCGAGGGCATCGCCGCCAGCGTGGCTCCCGTGCTCGTGCCGCACGAGCACCCTTTGGCCCGCGTCAGCGGCAGCTTCAACGCCGTCATGCTGCGCGGCCGCGAGATCCGCGAGATCACGCTGCAGGGGCCCGGTGCCGGTGGCGCCGAGACCGCCACGGCGGTGATCGGCGACCTGCTTTCGGTGCTGGGGCCGCGCGCCGACGGCGAATCCGGGACGGCGTTCCGCGAGCTGCCGCTCGAGCCGGCGGGCAGCGCCCGCAGTCCGCTCTACGTCCATCTCGAGGTCACCGACCGGCCCGGCGTGCTGGCCCGCATCGCCGCGCGCTTCGGCGATCGCGGCATCTCACTCGGCGCCATGATCCAGCGGCCGCGCCCGGGCGACCTCGCCTCGCTCGTGTTCCTCACGCACCCCGCCTCGGAGGAGAACGCCCGCGCCGCCGTGGACGAGATCGCAACGCTCGACTTCTGTCACGGCCAGCCGCGCGTCCTGCGCGTGCTCGCCGCGTGAGCGCAGGCGAAGGACTGCTCCAGAGCGGCGACGGGCGGCGGCTGCTCGCCGCCCAGCTGTTCGACTCCCTCGGCGCGGGCATCGGCCTCGTGGCGCTGCCCTGGATCGTGCTCGACGCCGGCGGGGACGCCTCCACCGCCGGGCTGGTCGCCGTCTTCGGCCTCGTCCCGTACGTGCTGTTCGGGCTCTTCGCCGGCGTGACCGGCGATCGCCGCAGCAGGCGCCTCGTGATCATCGCCGCGCACTCCACGCAGACGCTCTGCGCACTGGCCGTGCCGCTCTGGGCGATCTGGGGACCGACGCCCGAGTGGCTCGTGCTGGCCGTCGCGTTCGCGGTCGGCATCGCGCGCACGTTCGCCGACGCCGCCGCCTTCGGCGCGATCGCGCAGATCGTCGGGCCGGCCCAGTTCGGCCGCGCGCAAGGCCTGCTGTCCACGGTCTGGGCGACCGGGATGGTCAGCGGGCCGGCGCTCGGCGGCCAGCTCATCGAGGCCGTCGGCCCGAGCCGCGCGATCGCGGTGCAATGCGCGGCCTTCGGGCTCGCGACGGTGTGCGCGATCGCGATCCGCCACCCCCTCAGGCCGCCCGCGCCCAACGCAGGGAGCATCCGCGACGCGATGCGCGAGGGCATCGACGTGATCCGCGACACGCCCGTCGTGCGGCGCATCACCCTCACGACGCTGTGCTGGAACCTGGCCTTCTACGGCGCCGAGGCGCTGGTGGTTCCCTTCCTGCGGGACGTCATCGACCTCGATGGCCGGCACGTCGGCTGGGTGCTCGGCGTCGGCTCGCTGATCGGCATCGCGACCGGGCCCGTGATCGTGTGGCTCGAGGGGCGGACGAGTGCGCCGACCGTGATCGTCGCGGGCGTCGTCGTGAGCGGCCTCGCGGTGCTCGCGCTGGCGGCGTCGACAGCCTTCTGGGAGGTGCTCGCGATCTGGATCGTGCTCAGCCTGGCGCAGTGGGTCAGCTTCACGACCGCCATCGGCGAGCGGCAGCGCCACGCGCCCGCGCACCTGCAGGCACGCGTGGGCATCACTGGCCGGGCCATCGCCATCGCATCGATGACGGCGGGCGCGACGGGCGCCAGCCTGCTGGCGCAGGTCGTGGAGCTGCGGACGCTGTACACCGGCATGGGCATCGCGACGCTGCTGGTCGCAGCGGTGCTCGGGCCGCGGCTATTACGCGGCGAGGCGCCGGTGCCCGCCTCCGTCCGCTCCTAGGCCACGGGAGCGGGCCCGGGCGGGATGCGCACCTCGGGCTCGGCCTCCTCGGCGGTCGCCACGCTGGCAGTGCCGGGCGGGAACGAGGTCACGATCACGCGGCAGTGGGCGCGGCGGAGCAGGTTCTCGATCGTCTCCGAGAAGACCTGCGCGCGGCCGGCGAGCGCCCCGATGTGCGGGACGGCGCCCACCAGGATGAGCCCGGCGTCCACCTCCCGGGCGATGCGCGCGACCTCTCCGCTGATGGCGCGGCTGCGCACCGGCATGAAGTCGACCGGCACGCCGTAGTCGCGCGAGAACATCGCGCTGAGCTGAAGCAGTTCCATGGAACACTGGTCGGCGCCCTCGATCGGCGCGTCCAGCGGGAGGCTGAGCGGCACCTCGACGACGTTGACGCCGAGCACGCGCTCGCCCTCCTGCCCCTGGGCCAGCTTGCACGCGATCGCGAGCATCTCCTCCTCGATCGGCCCGCATTGCTTGAGCGGCACGACGATCGTGCCGAAGCGCAGGTCGATCACCTCGGGCGGCGGCGGCGTGGCCGCGTCGAAGCGCTCCCGCAGCGGCTTCCCCTGCGTGCGCCGCATTGCGACGAACAGGAGCAGGCCGCAGGCCAGCCAGGCCGGGGGCAGGATGCGCCCGGCGCGGTGGGTGCCGAGGTCCAACACCCACAGGGCCCACGACATCGCGAGGCCGAGCAGCGCGAGCACCGGGATGTCGCTGCTGCCGAAGCGGACGCTGCCCCCCATGCGCACGACGCGCGGCATCGAGGGCTCGCGCACGCGCAGGGCCACGACCGACGCGAACACGAGCATGAACGCGATCAGGATGCCGAAGGAGTAGACCGAGGCGAGTGCGTCGACCTCACGCCCGAGCAGAGAGACGGCCAGCATCAGCGCGCCGCTGAGCACCACGAGCAACGACACCGCCCACGGCTCGACGTTGCAGCGGCGAGAGCGTCGCATCAGCGGCGGCGGCAGGCCTCCCATCGCCGCGAGCGCCCGCAGGGTGCGGAGCGCGGCACCGAGCGCGATCGCGGCGCTCGTGACCAGCACGCCGATCGCGCTGATGCTGACGAGGACGCGCACGACGTCACCGGCGCCGGATCCGAAGGCCTGCGAGCCGATCGCCTGCGCTGCCCCCGCCAGCGGAGCCGTCCCCCAGACGGTCGAGAGGTCGCTGGCGTAGCCGGAGGGCGTCCCCGCTGCGCGGTGCACCGGCAGCAGCGCGAGCGCGGAGGCAGCGATCACGGCATAGGCGAGCACCGTGGCGGCGATGGCGCCGATCGTGATGCGGCGCAGGGGCCGGGCGGGGTTGGCCGCCTCCTGCAGCAGGCCGGCCACGATCTCGAGGCCGGTGAAGGCCACGAGCGCGATCGGGAGCGCGTAGCCGAGCGACGTCCAGGTCGGCGCGGCGCCCAGATTGACCGAGCTCGTGAGCACGTCGATGCGGCCGAGCGCCGTGAGGCCGAGGATCGCGAGCGTGAGCTGCGCGAGCATGTCGACGAGCGCGAGCGGCCGTACGAGATCCATGCGGGAGAGCTGCGGCAGCAGCCTGCCCAGGCCCAGCACGGCGATCACGCCCACGCCGATCAGCTCGGCCGAGCGCCCGCTCATCTGGCCGATGTTGCCCAGCGCGGCCTCGGCGTAGCGTGGCACGAAGAGCGCCGAGAGCAGCGCGACGACGAGCAGATCGAGCAGGATCGCCCAGCCCACGACGAAGCCCGCGGCATCTCCGAACGCGCGCCGGACGATCAGCGGCGAGCCCCCGCCGGTCGCCGTCGCGGCCTCGGCGTAGGCGCCCGCGGCCAGCAGCACGAGCAGGCCGATGACCGGCAGCACGATCGGCGTCAATCCCAGCGCATAGAGCGCGACGACTCCGAGCGCGAAATACAACGAAGAGGAGATCGTTCCGTAGATCGCGGCGAACAGCGCGTCCTCGCCGACGACCCGCTGGAGCACGGGCAGCTTGCGCGCCATTACTCGCGCCTCCCCATGTGCAGCGCGAGCCAGCCCCGCCCCAGACCGGCGAGCGTGAGCGCCCCGCCGAAGATGTAGCCGACCGCGACGCCCGATCCGCCGGCCTGGGCCGTGCGCACGATGGCCGTCAGCCCGAGCACGACCAGGACGGCGCTCAGGATCAGCGAGACCCGGTTGCGCCCGCTCACGTGCGCCCCCCATATCCCGGTGCCACGGCGTGCGAAGCACCGCGCCATTCGGGTGTGGCACCGACCATCACCTTGCAGCGCGCGTGTCGCAGCACGTAGTCGACCGTCGAGCCGAACAGGCGGGCAGACCGGACGGAGCGCCCCGGCGACCCGAGCACGATCACCTCGCTGCCGCGCCGCTCGGCCTCCTCGACGAGCGCTCGCCCGGCGTTGCGGGTACGGACGAAGCGCGAGATCACCTGCACGCCATAGAGCTGCCCGAGCGCCTCGGCCTCGGCGAGCTGCTCGTTTGCGCGTGCCTCGTCCTCAGGCGCGACCTGCGAGAGCGGCCGGGCTGCGGGAACCTCGAGCGTGTAGACGGCGACGACGCGCGCGCGCCGCTCGGAGGCGAGACGCAAGGCGGTGGCCGTCATCTCGTCGGCCACGCGCGCGTCGGTCACGTGCAGGACGATCGTGCGGTACTCGATCTCGATCGCCGGGCCGCGCACCTTCGTGTCCGCGAACACGGTCTTCGTGAGCGGCAGGCCCTGGCGCTTGCGGTAGGCCACGTACACGAGCATGCCGAGCACGAGCCACCCGAGGCCCGCCCAGCGCACCGCCGGGAACAGCGCTGCCACGACGATGAACGCCGCGAACGTCCCCAGGCCTCCGAAGACGGCGAAGAGCGGGACGTCGTAGTCGCCGATGCGCATGTTCAGCGGCGCGCGGAACGGCTGCTCCGGATCGCGCTTGGACTTGCGCACGCGCAGCGCGAACACCGAGGCGTGCGCGATCGTGAACGAGAGCATCGCGCCGAACGCGTAGAGGTTGCCGAGGAAGGCCACGCCCTGTCCGCCGGCAAGCTTGGCGGCCTCGATCATGCCGATTGCCGCGATCGTGTACACGACGATGGCGACCCACGGCGTGCGCCAGGTCGGGTGCACCGTACGCAGGAAGTCGGGGAACTGCCGGTGCACTCCCATCGAGTAGGTGAGGCGCGAGACGCCGATCAGGCCGGCGTTGGTGGCGATGATGAGGATCGTGCCCGCGAGCAGGCCGACGTAGTAGCTCACGGGCGTCGTCAGCGGGCCGAGGCCGAGGTTCTGGACGATGCCCTGCACCGGGTCGCCGGCGTATTTCGCGCCGAGCGCGGTCCAGTAGTGCGTGCCGTCGGTGCCGGGCGGATGCGAGAGCGCGGGCGTCTCGTGCATGGGCATCGCCGACAGCGCCACGGCCGGCAGGAAGGCGTAGATCGCGAACACGGCCGCGGCCACCAGCCCGATCGAGCGCGGGACGTCGCGCGCGGGGTCGCGCGCCTCCTCCGCCATGTTCGAGATCGTCTCGATGCCCGTGTAGGCCACCATCCCGATCGGGATCGAGATCAGGAACGCCGACACTGTCGGCGTGGTGCCGAAGTGCACGTTGCGCACGAGCACCTGCGGATCGAGGATCAACGCGACGCCGACGACCACGAGCAGCGCCTGCGTGGCGAGGTCGGCGATCGCGAGGAAGATGTTGAGCCGCGCCGACTCCTGAATGCCTCGGATGTTGAGCAGCGCGAGCACGATGCAGAGTCCGGCTGCGACGACGACCTGGCCCGTCAGCCCGTTGCGCATGAACCCGCAGCCCGGGAACACGGAGAGGTAGGGCGGCACCGTATAGGCCGAGATCGCGATCGTGACGGTGTAGTTGAGCATCTGCGCCCAGGCCGCGAAGAACGAGACGGCCTCGTTGAAGGCCCTGCGCGAGAACGACGCGGAGCCGCCGGCCTCGGGGAAGCGCGCCGTCGCCTCCGCATAGGTCGCCGCCGTGAAGGCGAAGATGACGCCGGAGATCGCGAACGTGACCGGCGTCATCCCGCCGGCGTAGAGGGCGGTGACGCCGAGCGCGTAGTAGATCGACGAGCCCACGTTGCCGTAGGCCGTCGAGAACAGGTCGCCCACCCCGAGGACGGCGGGAAGGCCACGCGAACTGCGGCGGCGGAGCAGCGGCACGCGCTACCCGGCGAACTTCCACTGGCGCAGCACGCCCTGCGCGTCGAAGCGCACGATCACGCGCACGGTCTTGGCCGCGCCACCGTGCGCGCTGTGGCCGACGACCAGCGTGCAGCGCAGCAGCCCGGCGGCGTTCGTCTTGGTGCCGCAGCGAATGCTGCGGATCGTGTCGTGCCCCGCGAGATCGGGCCGGCTGGGGAACGGGCTGCGGGACGAGACGTAAAAGCCGTCCCAGTCGTCCTCGATCGTCCTGACGGCGATCTTGCCCGGGTTCTTCGCAACGCCGCAGCCCGTGATCACCAACGCGACCCCGACCAGACACGCGACGACTGCGTGCGCTCGCATCACGCGGAATCTAGCGGCAGAGGCGGGCGGATGAAGCCCGCCGACTGAGACGAAGCTGCTCGTTCGGAGCTTCTACAGGAAGTGGACGATCAGCGGGATGATCAGGATCGCGACGATGTTCGTGATCTTGATCATGGGGTTGATCGCGGGGCCGGCGGTGTCCTTGTAGGGGTCGCCGACCGTGTCGCCCGTGATCGACGCGGCGTGGGCGTCGGAGCCCTTGCCGCCGTGCGCGCCGTCCTCGATCAGCTTCTTGGCGTTGTCCCAGGCACCACCGCCCGCGGTCATCGAGATCGCCAGGAAGAGGCCCGTCACGATCGTGCCGACGAGCAGCCCGCCGAGCATCTCGTACGAGATCAGGCCAACGACGATCGGAAACACGATCGGGATCAGCGACGGGATCCGCATCTCCTTGAGCGCGCGGCGCGTGACGATGTCGACGCACCTGGCGTACTCCGGCTTCGCGGTTCCCTCCATGATCCCCGGGATCTCGCGGAACTGGCGGCGCACCTCCTGCACGACCTCCTGGGCCGCGCGGCCGACGGCCTCCATCGCCAGCGAGGCGAAGAGGTACGGCATGATGCCGCCGATCAGGAGCCCCACGAGCACCCACGGATTCGAGATCGAGAACGCGACGTTCACGGTCTTCCCTGCGTCCGCCGCCTTCTGCACCAACTCGTGCGAGTAGGAGTCGAAGAGCACGAGGGCCGCGAGGCCGGCGGAGCCAATCGCGTAACCCTTCGTCACGGCCTTGGTGGTGTTGCCCACCGCATCGAGCGGATCGGTGATACCGCGTACCGACTCCGGCATGTCTGCCATCTCGGCGATGCCACCCGCGTTGTCGGTGATCGGCCCGAACGCGTCGAGCGCCACAATCATGCCGGCGAGCGAGAGCATCGCCACCGCGGCCAACGCGATGCCGGTGATGTCGCCGAGCTTGTAGGCGACGAGGATGCCGATGCCGATCACCAGCACCGGGGCTGCCGTGGCCTGCATCGACGTCGCGAGGCCCTCGATGATGTTGGTCGCGTGCCCGGTCGTCGAAGCCTCCGAGATGCGCTTGACGGGACCCCACCTCGTGCCCGTGTAGTACTCGGTGATCGCCATCAGCAACGCGGTGATGACGAGGCCGACGAGCGCGCAGAGGTAGAGCCTGCCCCACGAGTGGTGCGCGACCGGGATCTTGTGCACCATCCAGTTCATGACCGGGATGAAGGCCAGGGCGGCCAGTCCGGCAGTCACGATCACGCCCTTGTAGAGCGCGCCCATGACGCTGCCGCCGCTGCGCACCTTGACGAACTGGGTGCCGATGATCGACGCGACGATCGAGATGCCGCCCAGGATCAGCGGGATGCCGAGACCGGCGGCGCCCCAGCCTGCCTGCTGCGCGAGCAGCATGCCGGCCACGAGCGTCACGGCGTAGGTCTCGAAGAGGTCGGCCGCCATACCGGCGTCGTCGCCGACGTTGTCGCCCACGTTGTCGGCGATCACAGCCGGGTTGCGCGGGTCGTCCTCGGGGATGCCCGCCTCGATCTTGCCCACGAGGTCCGCGCCCACGTCGGCAGCCTTCGTGAAGATGCCACCACCGAGGCGCGCGAAGACGGAGATCAGAGAGCCGCCGAAGGAGAGGCCGACGAGCGCGTGCACGGCCGAGGTCTCCGAGACGTCGCCCAGGCGCAGGGCGCCGTAGTAGCCGGCGACGCCGAGGAGGCCGAGCCCGACGACCAGGATGCCCGTCACGGTGCCGCCCTTGAAGGCGACGTCGAAGGCCTCTCCGAGGCCGGTGCGGCCCGCCTCGGCGACGCGCGCGTTGGCGCGCACCGCCACGTTCATGCCGACGTAGCCCGCTGCGGCCGAGAGCACGGCTCCGATGATGAAGCCGAGCGCGACCTTCCACCCGAGGTCCTCCGACCAGATGCCCGCGATCAGCAGCAGCGCCCCGACCACCACCGCGACGACGCCGACAGTGCGGTACTGGCGGTTGAGGTAGGCCGACGCACCCTCCTGGATCGCCGCCTGGATCTCGCGCATGCGCTCGTTGCCCGGAGACTGTTGCAACACCCAGCGCGTCAGGTACGCGCCGTAGGCAACGGCCAACAGGCCACAGATCAGGGCGAAGAGCACGTTGTGCTCCACCAGGAACGTCTGCATGACCGACTCTGCTCCCTCTCGAGAAGAAACCAGCCCGACGCCGCGCGGCGGGCCTAGGCGCACCGCGGCGCGCCGCGCGATCGTAACAGGCCTGACCGGTTACATACGCCGGATGCGCCCGCCCTTGTGACTCGCTCCGGAGGTCGATCCGGTCGAGTCACAGCTCGAATCGCCTGCGGTCTG
>JALYLC010000152.1 GCA_030774435.1 Actinomycetota bacterium | reverse complement strand
GTGGCGGGCGACATCAGCGCCATGTTGTGGAAGGGCGTGAGCAGGATGCCGCGGTTGAGCGCGTAGAGGTGGATGAAGCGGTCGAGCGCCTCGTTGCCGGCTGCCGCTGCCTGGGCGCCGGTGCGCGCCGGATCGGCGTGGAAGAGGTACTCGACGCGGCAGCCGAGTCGCGTCACGTGCCAGTCGAGCGAGTGTGACCCGATGACCTGCCGCACGCCCGCCTCGAAGCGCTCCCCGAGCGCGATCATTCCCTCGAAGGCGTCCTCGGTCAGCACCTCGGCGAGGGTCGCGCGCATGGCGGCGAGCGAGAGCACGTTGGCGGCGAGCGTGCCGCCGATGCCGCCGATGTCGGCGAGCTGCTCCTCGATCGCCGCGTTCGCCTGCGCTGCCACCGCCGTGCTGAACCCGTACGCGGCGGCGGGGATGCCCGCGGCGAGCGGCTTGCCGATCGTGAGGATGTCGGGCTCGAGGCCGTGGGCGGCCGTGTAGCCGCCCGGGCCGGCGCAGATCGTGTGCGTCTCGTCGATGATCAGCAGCGTGCCCGTGCGGCGCGTCGCCTCGCGCAGCGCCTCGTGGTAGCCGGGCTCCGGCAGCACGATGCCGATGTTGGTCAGCGCGGGCTCGGCCAGCACGCACGCGACGTCGCCGTGGGCGAGCTCGCGCTCGAGCGCCTCGACGTCGTTGAACTCGACGACGCGCGTCGTCTCGGCCGCCGGCACCGACGGGCCGACCGTGCCCTCTCGGGCGACGACGCTCCCGTCGCTCGCCAGCGCCGCGAACGTCTCGTCGACGGTGCCGTGGTAGCACCAGTTGAAGACGAGCACCTTCGGCCGTCCGGTCACCGCGCGGGCGATCCGCAGCGCGAAGCGGTTGGCGTCCGTCGCGGTCAGGGCGAACTGCCAGTAGGGCAGGCCGAAGCGCCGCGTCATCTCCTCGCCGACCCACAGCGCGTCCTCGCTCGGCAGCATCAGCGTGATCCCGCGCGGCGCCTGCGCGGCGAGCGCGCGCAGCGTCGGCCCCGGAGCGTGGCCGGTCATCGCGCCGGTGTCACCGAGGCAGAAGTCGACGTACTCGTGGCCGTCGACGTCGCGGAAGTGTGCGCCGTCGGCCTCCGCGGCGAAGACGGGGAAGCCGCCGGGCCAGCGCACCATCCAGTGCATCGGCACGCCGGCCAGCAGGGAGCGCTTCGCATGCTCGGCCAGCGCGTGGGAGCGCGGGTGCCCGGCGCGGAAGCGCTCGAGCTCGCGGGTCATCAGTTCGTCGAGCGCCATGGTCGCGATCGTGCCAGGAAGCTGCGAGAGTCGCGGCGTGGTCGAGCATTCAGCCGTCTGGATGGCACGGGCGGTCCGCGCGCCGACCGGGAGCCCGGCGTCCGAGCGCACGACTGGAGGGACGGCTTGGCGGCTGGTTGCGCCCGTAGACTCCTGCCGGTGCCTGCGACCGAGATCACGATGGTCAACGGGGAGCGCCTCGAAGTCGGCGGCGATCCCGCCGACGTGGAGAAGGCGATCGTCGCGGCCGCCCGCGGGTCGATCATGCAGCTCGCGTGGCTCGAAGAGGCCGCGAGCGGCCGTTCGCTCGCCGTCAACCCGGCGCACGTCGTCTCGATCCGCGCGGCCGACGCCTAGTCGCTCAGGAGCAGCGAGGCGCCGAGGCGCCGCGCGAGCCCGGCGCCGCCCTGGCGCATGACGAGGTCGTGGTTCCAGCGGAACGCGGGGCGCGGCAGCGGGCCGAGCAGGTTCATCCACGCCTTCGTCGTGCGCACCTTCCAGCTGTAGAGCACCGCGGTGCCGCCGGGCCCGTCGAACAGATGCCAGACGCCGACGCCCTCGAGCTCCCCGGTCGCGTGGCCCTCGAGCAGGTGCGGCGGCTCCACGCGCGTCACGCGGCCCTCGAAGGTCAGCGTGTAGGGCAGCACGCTGCGCCAGCTGTAGCGGGCTCGCTCGCCGACGCCGTTCGCGTCGCCCGGCTCGAGCACATCGACCGCGGTCACGCCCTTCCACCACTCGGGGTAGGCGGCCGAGTCCTTGACCACGGCGAACACGCGCTCGATCGGCGCGTCGACGCACCAGGTCGTGAGGAACTCATACTGCGCCACGTGGGAGCCCCTCCTTGCGGGCCATGCTGCGGTACAGCAGCGCCAGGGCGAGGTCGCCCGCGACGAGCCCGCCCACGTAGACGTAGGTCATGACGCTCCCGTCGAAGTCGTCCCACGCGCGGATCGCTCCGACCAGCAGCAGCGCCGTGGCGACGAAGAACGTCTGCACGATCAGCTTCCACGCGCTCCAGCGCGGGTCCATCGACACCAGCAGCGCGCCGATGCCGACCTGCGCGGTGAACGCGCCGAGCACCCGCGAGGTCAGCGGCGTCAGGGTCCAGGGCCAGATGTCGATCGCCGTCGCCGGGGCGAGGAAGAACACCGCGGCGG
>JALYLC010000151.1 GCA_030774435.1 Actinomycetota bacterium | reverse complement strand
TCGTCGTGAGCACGATCAGGATGGCGCCGAGGATGAAGGCGTTCTTGGCGAAGGCCGGGTCCTGGAAGCCGCAGTTCTTGGTCAGGTCCGCAGCCGGGCCGGCCGAACAGTTCACGATCTGGAACTTGCTGGAGATCTGCGGCAGGATGACCTGCCAGGCGAGCGCCACCGCCGGCACGGTCACGATCTGCGCGCACAGGTAGATCCAGCCGGTGTTCCAGGCCCACGGCTTGCCCGCCAGCTTCTTCGACCACTGGTACACCGACCCCGCCAGCGGGTAGTGCGCGGAGAGTTCGGCGAACTGCAACGCCACGGTCATCTGACCGATGAAGACGATCGGCCAGGCCCAGATGAACGCGCGCCCGGCGAACAGGAAGCCGAGGTACGACGTCTGGAACATGCCGGTCAGGATCGAGATGTACGAGAAGCCCGCGGCGAAGCTCGAGAACGACCCGAGCGAGCGACTCAGTTCCTGCTTGTACCCGAACGACGCAAGATCGTGCACGTCGCTGTGGACCGGTTCACTCATCGAGCCCTCCTGGTGCTTGACTCAGTCGGCGGGGAAGAATGCGCGTGCGACTTTCTCACGCGGGCCGACTCAGTGCAAGCAGGGCTCGTCAGATGCGGAGCCGGTCGCCCTTGGGGTCGTAGAGCGGCTCATGCGTGACCGTCGCTCCGTGATGCTCGCCGAGGATGTCCACGTCGACCTGCGTGCCCTCCGCCGAGAGCTCCGGCGGAAGCCAGCCGAGCAGCACGTGGCGCCCGACGGTGTAGCCGAAGTCGGCGCTCGTGACGTAGCCGACGGCGCGGCCGTCGCGCTCGAGCGGCTCGCCGCCGTAACAGGTGGCATCGACGTCGTCGAGCACGAGGCAGCGCAGGCGCTTGCGCGGGCCGCGCGCCCGGGCTGCGAGCGCGGCCTCGCGGCCGTTGAAGCGCGGCTTCGTGAAGTGCACCGTGAAGCCCAGCCCGGCCTCGAACGGCGTGTGCTCCCGCGTCATGTCGACGCCGGCGAAGCGGTAGCCCTTCTCCATGCGCAGCGAGTTGAAGGCTCCGGTGCCGCACGCGACGATGCCGGCCTCGGCGCCCGCCTCGAACAGCTGGTCCCAGAGATAGCGCCCGTGCTCGGTGGGCGTGTAGAGCTCCCAGCCCAGCTCGCCCGCGTACGAGATGCGCAGCGCCAGCGCCGGCACGGAGCCCACCCAGATCTCGCGCGCGCTCAGGTACGGGAACGAGAGGTCGTCCGGGCTGAGGCGCGCCAGCACCTCGTGCGAGCGCGGCCCCCACAGCCCCAGCACGCCGAGCGACGAGGACACGTCGCGCAGGCGCACGGAGTCGCCCTCGGGCAACTCGCTGCGCAGCCAGGCGACGTCGCGCGGCCCCGAGCCGCCGCCGGTCACGAGCAGGTAGCGCTCGTCGTCCAGGCGCGTGACCGTGAGGTCGCAGACACAGCCGCCGTCGTGATCGAGCACGGTCGTATAGAGCACGCGCCCGACGGGGCGGTCCATCTCGCTGGCGCACACGCGATTCAGCCACTCCACCACGCCCGGCCCCTCGGCCTCCAGCTTGACGAACGGCGTCAGGTCGAACACGCCGACGCCGGTGCGCGTCGCGAGGTGCTCGCGGCCGATCGTGGGCGACCAGTGGCGCTCGGCCCAGGTCGAGCGCCTCGGCACCACGCCTGGCAGCGGCAGCACGTCGTTGGCCCGGAACCACTGGCCGCGCTCCCAGCCGGCGCTCTCGGTGAGCTCGGCGCCATGGTCGAGAAAGCGCTCGTGCCAGGGCGTCGTGCGCACGCCGCGCGGGTGGGCCAGCACCTGGCCGGGGTGGATGATGTCGTAGACCTCGTCGTACTGCGTGCGCCCGCGCGCCTTGACGTAGAGCGGGCTGCGCTGGAACTGGTGCAGCCGGTCGGGGTGCATCGGTCCGAGGTCGAGCTCGCTGCGGCCCGTCGTCATGAGGTCGACGACGGCCTTGGCCGTGCCGCCTGCGTGCGTGACCCAGATGCCGTCTGCGAGCCACAGCCCCCCGACCTGCGACGAGGGCCCGGCGAACGAGTTGTTGTCGACCGCGAACGAGAAGTGCCCATTGAACGTCTCGGCGATCCCGACCCCGGCGAGCGGCGGCAGCAGCTCGTGCGCCCAGGCCAGGGACTCGGGCCAGTGCTCCTGCGAGAACGGCCCGGTTGCGATCTGGTGGCCGTCGGGGTGCCGCTCGAGCTCGTCGGGCTCGATCGTGATCGGCGCGTGCCCGTAGGCGCCGATGCCGTAGCCCTCTCCGCGCTGGCGGAAGTACATCGCGCGATCCTGATGGCGCAGGATCGGGTGATCGATGTCGGTCGCGCCGGCCAGCTCCGGCAGCGGCTCGGTCCAGGCGAAGAGGTGCTGCATCGGCTGCATCGCCACCAGCGGCAGGCCAAGCGCGCGCATGAACTCCGGTGCCCAGAGGCCAAGGCAGACGAGCGCCGTCGAGGTGCGGATCGCGCCCTGATCGGTCTCCACGGCGCGCACGCGGCCGCCCGCCATATCGATGCCGGTCGCGCGCGTGCGGCCGATGAACGTGGCGCCGCGCGCCTCGGCGGCCTCCTGCAGCGCCTGGCAGATGTTGATGCCCCGGGCGATGCCGTCGCTGGGGACATACAGCGCGCCGTGCAGCAGCTCGCGGTCGAGCAGCGGGATGTGCCTGATCGCCTCGTCCGGTGAGATCACGTGGCTCTCGAGGCCCCAGGAGGTGGCGTAGGCGTGACGGCGGCGCACTTCCGCCAGGCGCTCGGGGGTGGTGGCCGCCTCGAGCGAGCCGACCTCCCACCAGGTGCGCCGCTCGGGCGTGTCGAGCGAGCGGTAGAGCTCGCGCGTCCACTGCGCCAGCGTGCACGAGAGCTTCGAGCCGCTCGTCTGGAAGCACAGCCCGGGCGCGTGGAACGAGGAGCCGCCCGTATCGCCGATCGGGCCCTGGTCGACGACGACGACGTCGCGCACGCCGGCCAGCGTCAGGTAGTGCGCGGCGGCGCAGCCGACGATGCCCGCGCCGATCACGACGACCTCCGCGCGCTCCAGAACCGGTTTCAAAAGTCGCGTTCGTGGTCGGGGGGCTCGAAGCGAGCGGGAGCGGATCCCGGCTCGAAGATCCGGTTGGAACCCTTTCGAGACCATATGGATGGGTGGCCGGCGTGTTGTGGTCGGCGCCTCGCGCATAGCATCGCGCGGGCTTGACTGCGCTCGGTATCGGGCCGGGCGTAACCGCATCTATGGGAGGCGCCGACATGCTGAGTATGCGACGTGTGGGGCTCGATGTACACGGCAAGGAGACGACCGCGGTCGTGCTGGACGCAGTCTCAGGGGAGCTGCTGGTGCGCCGCATCGCAGGGCGTCCCGATCGGGTGCTGGAGTGGCTGGCTGGGCTCGAGCAGCCATTCCAGGCGGTCTACGAGGCCGGCCCCACGGGCTATGGCCTGTCGCGCGGTGCGGCCGAGCGGGGGCTGGATGTGGTGGTCTGCTCGCCCGGGCACATCCGTAAGCATCCCGGTGATCGCATCAAAACCGATCGGCGGGATGCCGAGCGGCTCGCGCGGCTCTTGCTCGCGGGCGAGCTGCGGGCGGTGCGAGTGCCGACACCGGCCGAGGAGCAGCTGCGCGATCTGGTGCGCTCGCGCGAGGATCTGCGGGTCGATCTGATGCGCTGCCGGCATCGCATCTCGAAATTCCTGCTGCGCCGCGAGCTCTACTACCCCAGCGGTGGCGGCGCCTGGACGGGGCGTCATCGCGACTGGCTCTCCACGCTGCACTTCGACGATCAGGCCTCCGAGAT
>JALYLC010000150.1 GCA_030774435.1 Actinomycetota bacterium | reverse complement strand
GCGCGAGCGCGTCGCCGGCCAGCGCAAGCACCTCGCGGTCGAGCGGCGCGGCGGGTGCGGTGCCCGGAATGCCGCCGAAGCGCGTGAGCGCGCCTTCGGGCCCGACGGCGGTCGCGAGCAGTGCGCCGAGGTCGATGCCGGCGCCGCCGTCGCCGACCTGACGCGCCAGGTCGGTGTGGCCGACGAGATCGTCGAAGCGGCGCACGCCCATGGACGCCATCAGCTCGCGCACCTCCTCGGCCACGAAGAGCATGTACTGGAGCACGTGCTCGGGCGTGCCGGCGAAGCGCCGGCGCAGCTCGGGATCCTGCGTCGCGATGCCCACGGGACACGTGTTGAGGTGGCAGACGCGCATCATGATGCAGCCTGCGGCAACCAGCGGGGCGGTCGAGAAGCCGAATTCCTCGGCGCCGAGCAACGCGCCGATCACGACGTCGAGCCCGGTGCGCAGTCCACCGTCGACCTGCAGTCGGACGCGCCCGCGCAGGTCGTTGCCGACCAGCACCTGCTGGGTCTCGGCGAGGCCGAGCTCCCAGGGCACGCCGGCGTGCCGGATCGAGGAGGTGGGGGAGGCGCCGGTTCCGCCGTCCATGCCGGCGATCACGATGTGGTCGGCGCCGGCTTTGGCGACGCCCGCCGCCACCGTGCCGACGCCCGCCAGCGCGACGAGCTTGACGCTGATCTCGGCCGTCGGGTTGGCGCAGCGCAGGTCGTGGATCAGCTGGGCCAGGTCCTCGATCGAGTAGATGTCGTGATGGGGCGGCGGGGAGATCAGGCCGACGCCCGGCGTCGAGTGGCGCAGACGCGCGATCTCGACGTCGACCTTGTGGCCGGGAAGCTGGCCGCCCTCGCCGGGCTTCGCGCCCTGCGAGACCTTGATCTGCAGCACGTCGGCGTCGACCAGGTAGGCGGTCGTCACGCCGAAGCGCGCCGAGGCCACCTGCTTGATCGCCGAGCGGCGCGAGTCGCCGGTGGCATCGAGCTGCGAGCGGCGTGCGTCCTCTCCGCCCTCGCCGCTGTTGGAGCGGCCGCCGAGGCGGTTGAGCGCGATCGCCAGCGTCTCGTGCGCTTCCTTGGAGATCGAGCCGAGCGACATCGCGCCCGAGGCGAAGCGGCGCACGATCTCGCTCGACGGCTCGACCTCGTCGAGGGGCAGCGGCTCGGCCGCGGGCACGAGCTCCATCAATCCGCGCAGCGCGCCGCCCAGCCGGTTCTCCTCGTCCGCCGCGGCGGAGAAGGCGCGGTAGCTCTCGGGGCGCTCGTCGCGCACTGCGCGCTGCAGCGCCGAGATGACCTCGGGGTTCCACACGTGGCGCTCGCCGCGCAGACGGTAGGCGTAGACGCCGCCCGGATCGAGCTCGCCGCCGGCCAGCGCGTGCTCGTGCCGGCGCCGGACGTCCTCGGCGATCCCCTCCAGCCCGATGCCGCCGACGCGCGACGGCGTGCCGGTGAAGTAGCGCGCGACGACGTCGGCCGAGAGTCCGACGCACTCGAACAGCTGCGCGCCGCGGTAGGACATCACCGTCGAGACGCCCATCTTCGAAAGCACCTTGAGCAGGCCCTTGCCGACGGCCTGGACGTAACGCGCCTGCGCCTCCTCGGCGCTCTCGGCGGAGACGTCGCCGCTCGCCCATTGGGCCGCGACGAGATCGAGCGCGACATACGGATTGACGGCGGCGGCGCCGAAGCCGACCAGCAGCGCGAAGTCCATCACCTCGCGCGGCTCCCCCGACTCCACGATCAGGCCGCACTTCGTGCGCCAGCCCTCGCGCACGAGGTGGCTGTGCACGGCCGCCGTTGCGAGCAGAGCGGGGATCGGCGCGCTCTCGGGCCCGCCGCTCGAGCGGTCGGAGAGCACGAGGATCTCCTCGCCGAGGGCGATCGCGCGCGAGGCGCGGCGGCAGAGCGCGTCGAGGGCGCGCTCCAGCGCACGCCCGCCGCCGCGCGCGTCGAACGTGCACTCGAGCGTGACCGTGCGGAAGCGGTCGCGCGGCAAGGCGCGCAGCTTGGCGAGGTCGCCGCTCGTCAGGACGGGCTGCGCCATCGCCAGACGCCGCGCGTGGTCGGGCGACTCGTCGAGCAGGTTGCCCTGGGCGCCCACCGCCGTGCGCAGGCTCATCACGAGCGTCTCGCGCTGCGGGTCGATTGCGGGATTCGTGACCTGCGCGAAGAGCTGCTTGAAGAAGCCGCGCAGGAGGCGCGGCCGCTGCGAGAGCGCGGCCAGCGGCGTGTCGACGCCCATCGAGGCGAGCGGCTCCTGGCCGTCGCGGGCCATCGGTGCGACGATGTCGCGCAACTCCTCCTCGGTGTAGCCGAAGAGCCGCAGGTCGCGTTCGAGCGCGGAGCGCGCCGGCGGCTCCACGGGCGGCGACGGGATGTCCTCGAGGTAGATCTTCTGCTCGTCGAGCAGGGCGCGATAGGGGCGGCGGCGCGCGAGCGCGCGCTTGATCTCGTCGTCGCCGCGGATGCGCCCGGAGTCGGTGTCGACGATCAGCATCTGCCCCGGCTTGAGGCGGTCGTTCACGACCACCTCGGCGGGGTCGAGCTCGAGCACTCCGGCCTCGGACGCGAGCACGAGCAGGCCGTCGCGCGTCACCTGGTAGCGGCACGGCCGCAGGCCGTTGCGATCGAGCGTCGCGCCGGCCTGACGGCCGTCGCAGAACGCGATCGCGGCCGGGCCGTCCCACGGCTCGAGCATGCCGGCGTGGAACTCGTAGAACGCGCGCAGGTCGTCGGCCATCGGCGTCGCCTGGCTCCAGGCGGCCGGGATCAGCATCGCCAGCGCGTGGGCGGGCGCGCGGCCCGCGAGCACGAGCAGCTCGAAGGCGGCGTCGAGCGCCGCAGAGTCGCTCCAGCGCTCGTCGATCAGCGGGAACAGCTTGGGGAGGTCGTCGCCGAGCTGGGCCGAGCGCAGCTGCGGCTCCCGCGCGTGCATCCACTGCCGGTTGCCGCGCACGGTGTTGATCTCGCCGTTGTGCGCGAGGTAGTGGAACGGGTGGGCGAGATCCCACGAGCCGAGCGTGTTGGTGGAGAAGCGCGAGTGGACGAGCGCCATCGCGGTCTCGATCTCGGGCTCACGCAGGTCCGCGTAGTAGGCCGGGAGCTGGCGCGCCGTGAGCAGGCCCTTGTAGGTCAGCGTGCTGCTCGAGAACGACGCGATGTGAAACGTCGCCTCGGGCACGCGGCGGGCTGCGGCGGCGAGCTCCACGCGGCGGCGGATCACGGTCAGCTTGCGCCGGAACGCGCGCTCGTCGCCCGCCAGGCCCTGGGCGACCAGGAGCTGGCGCACGACGGGCTGGCTCTCCTGCGCGAGACGGCCGATGGCGCTGGAGTCGCGCGGCACGTCGCGCCAGCCGAGCGGCTGCTGCCCCTCCTCGACCGCGATGCGCACGCACAGCTCCTCGCAGCGCAGCCGCAGCGCGGGATCGGTCGGCAGGAAGCACATAGCGACGGCGTAGTGGCCGGGTGGCGGCAGCTCGAGCTCGAGCTCGGCACGGCAGAAGCGCCGCAGCAGCCGGTCGGGCACCTGCAGCATCAGGCCGGCGCCGTCGCCGGTGTTCGGATCGGCGCCGCGTGCTCCGCGGTGCTCCATCGCGGCCAGCATGGCGAGCGCGCGCTCGACGAGCTCGCGGCTGCGCATGCCATCGGCCCGCGCGATCAGGCCGAGCCCGCAGGCGTCGTGCTCGAAGCGCCGGTCGTACAGCGGGTTCGCGGAAAGCGCCTGCACGCGAACAAGAGTACCAGAGTCCTGAATCAAGTGAATCGACATTCAGGGTACATCCGATCCAAATGATTCAGTGCGACTCGCCACACGGGCCGTCCGGGCGGGCGGCGCGTTTAGGCTGCGCGGCATGAGCCTCATCGATTCGGGCTGGGCTGCTTGGTTGCCTTTTGAGCTGACGGGCGCGCTGGACGCGCTCTCGGGCGGGTCTCCTGCGCGCCGCGCATTCCGGCAGCAGCTTGCGGCCGAGCGGGACGAGGCCGGCCGCGAGCGATGGGAGCGCTTCCGGCTCGTCGCGCCGTCGCGGATCGACGTCCCGATCGAGGGCGAGGGGGTGACGGAGGCCGAGTGCTATGCGCTGCTCGAGGGGCTCGGGCTGGTTGCCGGGAATCCGCCACGCGCGGTCGAGCCCGAGCCGGTCGAGCTCGTGCTCACGCTCGACGCGGAGGACCGGCGCGA
>JALYLC010000149.1 GCA_030774435.1 Actinomycetota bacterium | reverse complement strand
CTCCGTGACGGCGCTCCGATCGGCCTCGCCGGCGACGGCGCCGGCACCCTCGGCCTCGCGCGCGGCGGCCAGGCGCTGCTGATCGACGAGAGCGCGGCCACGGCCGAGCTCGTGGCCGGGGCGAGCCCGCTGGTCGCGCACAGCTTCAAGCAGTTCGGCGGCGCTCTGGCCGAGGCCGGCGCCGTGCCCGCCTTCGACACCGAGCTGGCGGCCTACCTGATCGACCCGGGCCGCAGCGAGTACGACCTGGACGACCTGCTGGCCGAGCAGGGGCTGGCGGTCGCGGGCGCCGACGGCGACGGGGACGCGGTGCTCGCCCGGCGGGCGGCGGGCAGCCTGCTGCTGCACGAACCGCTTTCCGCCCGCATCGCCGAGCGCGAGCTCGGCCCGCTGCTCGAGGACATCGAGCTGCCGCTCGTGCCCGTGCTGTGCGCGATGGAGCGCGCCGGCGTCGCCATCGACTCCGCGCGCATGGGCGAGATCGCCGCGCGGGTCTCCGAGCAGGTCGAGGCGCTCGAGCAGGAGGCGCACGAGCTGGCCGGCGAGCCGTTCGCGCTCGGCTCGCCCAAGCAGCTCGGCGAGGTGCTGTTCGAGCGCCTCGGACTGCCCGCCGGCAGGCGCGGCAAGACGGGCTACTCCACCGACCAGGCGGTGCTCGCGCGCATCCGCGACCAGCACGCGATCGTGGCCGTCGTCGAGGAGTGGCGCGAGCTCTCGAAGCTGCTCTCGACCTACCTGCTGCCCTTGCCCGGGATGCTCGGGGAGGACGGCCGCCTGCACACGACGTTCTCGCAGGTCACGGCGGCCACCGGTCGGCTCTCGGCACAGCGCCCGAACCTGCAGAACATCCCCATCCGCACGCCGCTCGGGCGCGAGTTGCGCGCGACGTTCGTGGCCGCGCCGGGGCACCGCCTGCTCTCGGTCGACTACTCCCAGGTGGAACTGCGCATCCTCGCGCACCTCTCGGGCGAGGAGCTGCTGCGCGAGGCGTTCGGGCGCGGCGAGGACATCCACGCCGTCACGGCGGCCGAGGTGCTCGGCAAGGCGCGCGAGGATCTCAGCAAGGACGAGCGCAATCGCGCCAAGGCCGTCAACTTCGGGATCATCTACGGCATCAGCGCGCACGGCCTGTCCGAGCAGCTCGAGATCTCGCGCGACGAGGCCCAGGCCTACATCGACACCTACCGCGGCCGCATGCCGCTCGTGGCGGAGTTCATCGAGCGCGCGATCGCCGACGCGCGCGAGCGCGGCTTCGCGGTCACGCTGCTCGGCAGGCGGCGGCCGATCCCCGAGTTGCGGGCGCAGAGCTGGAACACTCGCTCCCTGGGCGAGCGCCTGGCCGTCAACACCGTGATCCAGGGCAGCGCGGCCGACATCATCAAGCTCGCGATGGTGCGCATCCACCGGCGGCTGTCCGAGGAGGGCCGCGCCTCCCGCCTCGTGCTGCAGATCCACGACGAATTGCTGCTCGAGGTGCCGGACGTGGAGACGAGCGCCGTGCGCGGCCTGGTGGTCGAGGAGATGGTCGGCGCGTACCCCCTCGACCCGCCCCTGGCGGTCGACAGCGGTGTCGGCGACGACTGGCTCGCCGCCAAAAGCTGAGCATCCGAGCGCTTTCTCCCCCGCCTCGCGCCGCCGGAGATCGCGTCGCTCGGTACAATCCTCTCCGAAAGCGGCGTCGCGCCGTGCGCTGCCGCGTGGAATCTGAGGAAACCCCCTACCGATATGCCCCAAACGAACGCTGAGATCATGGCCGCCGACCCCGGTGTGTGGACCGAGGTCGACGGCAAGCTGGTGCCCGACTACGACGCGAAGATCGTCTCCTTCGACGAAGGGGACGTGCTCACGGGCATCGTCGTGCGTGTCGATCGCGACGAGATCCTCGTCGACGTGGGGTACAAGTCGGAAGGCGTCATCCCGCTCTCCGAGCTGTCGATCCGCCGCAACATCGATCCTTCCGAGGAGGTCGCGCTCGGTGACGAGGTCGACGCTCTCGTCCTCACTAAGGAGGACAACGAGGGCCGTCTGATCCTGTCGAAGAAGCGCGCGCGCTTCGAGAAGGCCTGGCGGCGCATCGAGGAGGCGGCCGAGAGTGGCGAGGCCGTCGAGGGCCTCGTGATCGAGGTCGTCAAGGGCGGGCTCATCATCGACCTGGGCGTGCGCGGCTTCCTGCCGGCATCGCTCGTCGACATCCGCCGCGTGCAGGATCTGGACGAGTTCCTCGGCCAGCCGCTGCGCTGCCGCGTGATCGAGCTCAACCGCTCGCGCAACAACGTCGTCCTGTCGCGCCGCGCGGTGCTCGAGGAGGAGCGGCGCGAGGTGCGCCAGCGCATCCTCGACACGCTCGACGTCGGCCTGGTCGTGGACGGTCAGATCTCGAACATCGTCGACTTCGGCGCGTTCGTCGACCTCGACGGCATCGACGGCCTGATCCACATCTCCGAGCTCTCCTGGAGTCACGTCACGCATCCCTCCGAGATCCTCGAGATCGGCCAGAAGGTGCGCGTCAAGGTGCTCGACATCGATCGCGAGCGCCAGCGCATCTCGCTCGGCCTCAAGCAGACGCAGACCGACCCCTGGCAGCAGGTGCTCGATCACTACCACCAGGACGACGTCGTGCACGGCCGCGTCACGAAGGCCGTCACGTTCGGCGCATTCGTCGAGATCGTCCCCGGCGTCGAGGGCCTCGTGCACATCTCCGAGCTCGCCGCCCATCACGTCGAGAACCCGCGCGAGGTCGTCCAGAACGGGCAGGAGGTGCTGGTCAAGATCATCGAGATCGACGCCGAGCGCCGCCGCCTGTCGCTCTCGATCAAGCGTGTCGAGCCCGACGACGAGGTGCAGCCCCTGCTCGTGCTGGAGGGTGTCCCGACCCCGCGGCCGGCACCGGTCGTCCCGGCGGACGACGAGCCGGCTGCAGATGGCGAGGATGCCGCGGAGGCTCCGCTCGACGAGGCCGTTGCCGAGGAGCCCGCGGACGCCGAGCCCGTTGCCGCGGACGAGGCCGAGGCGCCCGTGGCCGAGGAGGCCCCGGTCGCCGAGGCGGTCGAGGAGGAGGCCCCCGCGGAGCGCGCCGCCGAGGCCGAGGCAGAGCCGGCTCCCGAGCCGACGCTGGGGCTTTCCGAGGACGTGTTCGCCGAGGACGCATCCGCGCCGGAGCCCGAGGCGGAGGCCGAGGAGGCACTGGCGAGCGACGAGGACATCGCCGAGGAGGAGGCCGAGGCGGAAGCCGAAGCCGACCTCGAGCCGCTCGCACAAGTCGATGCCGAGGCCGAGGCGGAGGCGCCCGTCCCCGACACCGAGTAGCGGTGCTCCTCGGGCTGACCGGGGGGATCGGGGCAGGCAAGAGCACCGCGCTGGCAGCGTTCGCGCAGCTCGGCTGCCCGACGCTCTCGTCCGATCAGATCGTGCATGCGCTCTACCTCGATCCCGAGGTGCGCGCTGCGGTGGCGGAGCATTTCGGCCCCGGCGTGCTCGGCGAGGACGGCGAGGTCTCGCGCTCGGCGCTGGGCAGGCGGGTGTTCGCCGACGACGGGGACCGGCGCTGGCTGGAGGGATTGCTGCACCCGCGCGTCGCCGCCGCGCTCGGGCGCTGGCGCGAGGAGCAGGAGGCCGCGCACCCCGGCGCCCTGCTCGTGCACGAGGTGCCGCTGCTGTACGAGGCCGGCCTCGCCGATCGCTACGACGCCGTGGTGCTGATCACCGCACCCGACGACCTGCGCCGCGCGCGCCGCCCCGAGCACTTCGACGAGCGGGCGGCCACGCAGCTGCCGGAAGGGGACAAGGCCGCGCACGCCGATCACGTCTACGTGAACGCCGGCACGCCGGCGGAGCTCGAGCGCTGGGTGGCCGGCGTCGTCGAGCGCCTGCGCGGCCGACACACATGAGGCGCCTCGTCCTGATCGCCTGCGGCCTCGCGCTCGCGGCCGCTGCGCTCTACGGCCTCTTCGGCGACAAGGGCCGCGAGCTGCTCGAGCGCTCCGAGTATCCGCTGCGCTACCCCGCGATCGTGCGCACGCACGCGCGCAACTACGACCTCGATCCGGCGCTGCTGGCGGCCGTCATCTACAGCGAGTCCCGCTTCCGGCCGCACGTGCGCAGTGCGCGCGGCGCGATCGGGCTCATGCAGCTGCTGCCGAGCACGGCCGAGGGGATCGCGACGCGCACGGGCGGCACGAAGTTCGTGCCCTCGGACCTCGACGATCCCGAGCTGAACGTGCGCTACGGCGCCTGGTACCTGCGCCACCTCCGCCAGCACTACGCCGGCCGGCCCGATGCGATGGAGCTCGCGCTGGCCGCCTACAACGCAGGCATGGCGAACGTCGACTCCTGGGTAGCGGACACGCCGCAAGGCCGGCCCCTACGCATCCCCAGCGCCTTCGTCGAGACCCGCGCCTACCTGAACGGCGTGGAGCACGCCCGCAGCGTCTACCGCCGCTTGTATCCAACCGAGCTCGGCTTCCCGGAGTAGGCGCACGTACCTGCATATAAAGGGGTCTGACCCCCTTATATGCAGGCCATGGACTCCAGCCACTGCATATAAAGGGGTCAGACCCCTTTATATGCAGGCCACGGCTCCGCGCAAGAACCTGGGTCTGACCCAACCGTTGCAGGCTCCGGGGATCGATCAGCGATTTCCTAGACTGCAGGCGTGGGACTCTTCCGCCTCAGCGAGGGCTATGAACCGACGGGCGATCAGCCGCAGGCGATCGCCGAGCTGGCGGCCGGCGTCAACGAAGGCCAGCAGTACCAGACGCTGCTCGGCGCGACGGCCACCGGCAAGACGTTCACGATGGCCAACGTGATCGCGGCCGTCGAGAAGCCGACGCTCGTGATCGCGCACAACAAGACGCTGGCCGCGCAGCTCTGCAACGAGTTCCGCGAGTTCTTCCCGACGCACGCCGTCGAGTACTTCGTCTCGTACTACGACTACTACCAGCCCGAGGCGTACCTGCCGTCCTCGGACACGTACATCGAGAAGGACTCCTCGCGCAACGAGGACATCGACCGGTTGCGCCACGCTGCGACGTCCTCGCTCCTGCGCCGCCGCGACGTCGTGATTGTCGCCTCGGTCTCGTGCATCTATGGCCTGGGCTCGCCGAGCGAGTACGAGGAGCAGCTCGTGACGGTGCGCACGGGGGAGAGCTACCCGCGCGACAAGCTGCTGCGCGCGCTCGTCGACATCCAGTACCGCCGCAATGACATGGTGCTCGGGCGCGGGC
>JALYLC010000148.1 GCA_030774435.1 Actinomycetota bacterium | reverse complement strand
CCGCAGCGCGGGAAGCGCGCGATCAACTCTCCCGTCGCCGGGTTGTGCGCGTCGATCGTCTCGCCCGACGCCGCGAGTCGCTGCTCGCCGCCGATCAGAGCGGGGTACGTCTCGACCCCGCGGCTCGTGCGCAGCTCAGACACGGCGTCCACCCACCTGCGCACCGGCGCTGACGAGGATCTCCTCGAGCTCGCCCGCCGTGGCGCGGCGGCTGTTGTTGTGATGCAGAGGGCTCTCGAGCGCCACCCGGATCACGCTCGGCAGGTCCTCCTCCGCGAGGTCGCCCGGGCGCAGGGAGGGCTCGAACCCGATGCGCGCGTAGAGCGGCAGGATCCTTTCTGCTTCCGCGAGCGCGCGGGCGCCGAGCGCGCCGCGGTTGAAGGCCGCCACCCAGGGGAGGAGCACGCCGTTGGCCCGGCCGTGCGGCGCGTGCAGTCGCGTGCCCGACGAGAGCGCGTGCACGAGGCCAAGGCCCGAGCTGCCGCAGGCGAGGTTGGCCATCGCACTCGCTTCGAGCAGCCGCTGGAGGTCGTCGTCGGCTCGCTCCTCGAGCACACGCGGAAGCGTCTCGTGCAACTCGTCTGCCGCCGCCGCCGCGAGCGCATCCGTGAACATGCTCGCACCCCGCACCGAGAGCGCCTCGACCGCGTGGCTCAGTGCGTCGAGGGCGGCTTCGACGAGCGGCCCGCGGGGAAGCGTCCGCAGGAGCACGCCGTCCAGGATCGCGACACGCGGCTCGTAGCCGTGCCCGCGGATGACGACGATGCTCTCCTGCTCGGGGTCGTGCAGGACGAGCGCATTCGAGACCTCGCTGCCCGAGCCGGCGGTGGTGGGCAACGCGATCGATGGCGCAGGCCCCAGGGGCGCCTTGTCCCAGCCCGCGTAGCTCGTGATCGGCGATTCGTTGCGCAGCAGGAGCGCCACGGCCTTCGAGAGCGCAAGCGCGCTCCCACCGCCGATGCCGACGACTGCGTCGCACTCCTCCGCCCGCGCCATCTCGGCCGCCGCCTCGACGTGCGCGACGAGCGGATCGGGACGCACGAGCGGGAGCACGACGACGGCCTCGGGCGGGATCGCGGCGAGCACGCCGTCGAGCAGCCCGGCCTTCGCGACGCCCTCATCGCAGGCGACCGCGATCCGGCGAGCGCCGAGTGCCTCCAGCTCCGGGCCGAGATGCTCGACGGCGCCGAGGCCGGCGACGATGCGCGTCGGCGCCGAGAACGAGCGCACTGCACTCATGCCCGCGCCGCCGGGGGCAGGTAGAGCGCGCTCGCGTTCTCGCCGAGCACGCGGTCGATGTCGGCCTGCCCGAGGCCGCTCAGCTGCACCTTCAGCTGCTCGACCGCCGGGTGGTGGAACGGCGCGTCCGACCCGTACAGCACGCGCTCGGCCCCGACCCGCTCGACCGCCTCGCGGATCTTGGTGTGCATCGGCATGCCCGACGTCTCGAGGTAGACGTTCGGGCGCCGGCAGGCGATGTCGATGGACGCGTTGATGTAGACGACGTTGCCGTGCCCCATGTGACCGAAGACGACCTTAGTGTCGGGAAAGTTCGCGGCCACCTCCTCGATCGACCACGGCAGCGTGAAGATCGGGTGGCCGGTGTGGAACAGCACGGGCAGGCCGCGCTCGCCGGCGAGTTGCATGAAGGGGTGCACCGACGGGTCGTTCGGGTGGTAGGAGTCGAGCAGCGGGTGGAACTTGACGCCGCGGAAGCGCGGATGCTCGAGGAAGGCGCGGGCCTCGCCGATCGCCTCGGGCCGGTTCGGGTTGGCCCAGTAGAGCGCCCAGACGCCTGGCACGTCCTCGGTGATCTGGCGCACGAGCTCGTTGTCGGGCGCGAACAGCAGCGCTTCGTCGATCCGCGTCTCCTGCATGAGCGCGGCGAGACCGTCCCGATCCAGGGACACGTTGAACAGCGGGAAGTCCCCGACGTGCATGTGCGAGTCGAAGATCATTCCGTCACCCTGCGAGCCTTGATCGCGTCCCTCCTGAGATGCTAGGGTCAACTACGAACTGTCGACACTTGACAGTTTGTCGTCGTCTTATACCCGGTGGGGAATGTGAATGCAATGACGCCCGACGAGAGCGAGCAGCCGATCGACGCGGCCGCGCGAGCCGGGATCGAGAACCTGACGCTCTGGCAGCGCGTGCACGAGCATCTCCGCCAGGAGATCCTCGACAACCGCCTGCCGCCGGGCAGCGAGCTCAACGAGGTCGCGCTCTCGCAATCGCTCGGGGTCTCCCGGGGGCCCGTGCGAGAGGCCATCGGCCGCCTGGCCTCGGAGGGCCTCGTGACGGTGCGCCCGCGGCGCGGCGCGGTCGTCACCGCGCTGTCGGCACAGGAGTTCCTCGCGGCCTACCAGCTGCGGGAGGCCCTGGAGACGCTCGCGATCAGGCTTGCCGTGCCCCGGCTCGGCCCGGACGAACTCGCCCGGCTGCAGACGCTCGTGGACGAGATGGTCGTGCTCGCGGACGGCGATGACGTCGAGGCCTTCTTCCGCGCCAACGCCGCGTTTCACGCGACCTTCGTCGCGGCGTCCGGCAACGCCATGCTGCAGGAGACGATGAGCCGCCTGCTCGGCCAGATGGGCCGCTACCAGATGCGCTCGGTCGCGCTGCGCGGCTCGCTGCGGCGCTCCACCGTCGAGCACAAGGCGATCCTGCGCGCCGTGCGCGCGGGCGACGTCGAGAAGGCCGTCCGGCTCCTGGGCGAGCACATCCGAATCCCGCAGCGCCGCCTCGAGGCCGCGCCCGACGAGGAGGTCGTCGTCCGCGATGCCAGCTGACGCGAGAGGACTCCAGTTCGGGGTGAACCTGAACAACCGGGAGCCGCTGATCGCCCCGGACTACGACCTCAAGATGCTGCTCGACCTCTCGACGGTGGTGGAGGAGCTCGGATTCGACTCCGTGTGGGTCGGCGACAGCCTCTTCTCGAAGCCGCGCTGGGAGCCGATCTCGCTCCTCTCGGCGATCTCTCAGCGCACCTCCAGGGTCAAGCTCGGTACTGCCTGCATGGTCTCCTCGACTCGCAATCCGCTCTATCTCGCGCTGGAGTGGGCGACGCTGGACGCGATCTCGGGCGGCCGCACGATCCTCGGCACCGGCATGGGAAACCCGGAGGAGGGCGTCCGCCGCGAGTTCGCGGCGCTCGGGCTCGACTACAAGAAGCGCGCCGCGATCTTCGACGAGGGCCTCGAGGCGATCCGCCAGCTCTGGACGGCGGGGACGGTCACGCTCCACGGCGAGCACTTCACCTACGACGACGTGTCGTTCTTCTCGGGTACCGAGCTGGGGCCGCTGATGCCGACCCAGAAGCCGCCGCCCATCTGGGTCGTGTCGAACCCGCGCCTCAAGGGCGATGCCCCGCCCGAGGTGATGGAGCGCCGCCTGCGCGCGGCCTGCCGTCGCATCGTCACGTGGGGCGACGGCTGGATGACGTGCTGCCGGGCGCAGCATCCGGAGGAGCTCGCCGAGCAGCTGGCGCTGATCCGCGCGCACGCGGACGAAGTCGGCGCCGACTTCGAGCGGCTCGTGATCTCGTACCAGGTCACGATGAACATCGGTGAGTCGAAGGACGCCGCGCGGGCGGACTTCGACAGGTACATCTCGCAGTACTACCCTGAGCTCTCCAAGGCGATGGATCTGTCGAACTGGGGCCCCGTCGGCACGCCGGATCAGATCGCGGCCTGGCTGCGCACGTTCGCCGAGGCCGGCGTGGATCACTTCATCTGCCGGTTCGGCGCACTCGACCAGTTCGGGCAGGTCGAGCGCTTTGCGAAGGAAGTGCTTCCTCAGTTCACAAACGAGCGAGTGGGGTGACTCGAATGGCGAGCGACAAGTTGCTGGAGGACGCGGCGCTCGTCGTCGACGTCTGCATGTCCGTCGAGGGCGACGACGTCGTCACGATCATCTGCGACGACGAGCATCGCGAGCAGGCCGAGGCGGTGGCGGAGGTCTGCGTCGAGCGCGGCGCCTGGCCGGTCGTGATGAACAACGAGACGCAGGTGCGGCGCGGCCGGGCCGACGTGCGCTTCCCGATGGCGCCCCCGCGCAACCTGCACCAGGCGATGGTGGCCTCGGACGAGGTCATCATCATCACCAACCTCGAGTGGGCCAACCGCTTCGCGCACGTCTCGGCCGTCAAGGAGACCTGCGCCGCCAACGGCAAGATCGCATCGGTCGAGGGCGGCATGGGGAGCACCTGGGATCTGACGGTCGACGACATCCACGTCGCCACCCAGCGGGCACGCGACGCCATGGCCGTGCTCGAGGGCAAGAAGCGCGTGCACGTGACGACGGAGCTCGGCACCGACTTCGAGGTCTCGATCGAAGGCCGCCCGTCGCTCGAGGTCACGCCGATCAAGAAGCGCGGCCAGATGATGGGCCCCGTGCCGCTCTGGGCGGAGGTCGCGTTCGCGGCCGTCGAGGACTTCACGCACGGCACCGCGGTCGTCGACGGCGTCATGCTCGGCATCGGCCTCACGGGTCAGGTCAAAGCTCCGATCACCTGGAAGATGGAGGGCGGCAAGGTCGTCAGCATCGAGGGCGGCGAGGAGGCGACGAAGCTCAAGGCGGCCATCGACGGCGTCGAGAACGCGACCGTGCTGGGCGAGTTCGCGTTCGGCACGAGCACCAAGGCGCCCTACGGCACCCCTTCGGAGAAGGGCCGCGTCGGCACCGTGCACCTCGCGCTCGGCGACAACCACAACGCCTACCCCGGCGGGCAGAACGTCTGCTCCCTGCACCTGGACGGCGTCTTCCTGAAGGCGACGATGCAGATCGTCGACGACGGCACGTACATCCTGAAAGACGGCGAATGGGCGATCTAGCGCAGGTGGTCGCGCTCGACGCGGTCGACCCGATCGAGCTCCCCAACGGCAGCTGGAGCCGCATGCTCGTGACCGATCGCAACGTCGGCGGCAATCGCGGCTCGCTCGGATACTCGGTCTTCACCCCCGGCACGACGCTCGCGCCGGTGCGCCACGAGACCGAGGAGTTCGCCTACGTGGTCTCCGGGCGCGGCGAGCTGCTGCTCGACGACCGTGCGCTCGCATTTGGGCCCGGCGACGCGCTCTACGTCCCGAGCGGGGTCTGGCACGCAGTCTCGAACACGGGCGACGAGGACGCGGTCATGGTCTTCGGGTTCCCGCATCCGGACTATCCGCCAACCGAGCGCCGCGGCTGACGATGGCCGAGCAGTCGCTGCGCGAGCAGGTCGCCTGGGCGTCGCGCATCCTCGCGACCGAGGGCTACGCCGATCTCACGCTCGGGCACGTCAGCGCGCGCGACGACGACGGCCGCGTCTACATCAAGCGCAAGGGCGTCGCTCTCGACGAGGTGGAGCCCGACGACATCGTCGAGTTCTCGGTCGACGACGCCGACAGCGTGTTCGCGCCCGACATGCACCTCGAGGCCGTGCTCCACCAGGCCGTGTACCAGGCCCGGCCCGATGTCGGGGCCGTCGTGCACGGGCATCCGCCGTACTCCACCGCACTCGGCGCGACCGACGCGCCGCTCGAGCTCCTCACGCACGACGCCGTGCTCTTCGCCGACGGCGTGCCGCTGTTCGAGGGCTCGCCCGAGCTGATCCTCGACGCCGACCAGGGGAGGGCAGTGGCGGCGGCGCTGGGACCGCACCGGGCCGTCCTGCTCTGCAACCACGGCGTGCTCGTGACCGGCAAGGACGTCCCCTGGGCCACGCTCTGCGCGGCCACGCTCGAGCGCGCCGCCAAGCTCCAGTCGATCGCGCACACCTTCGGCTCCCTCCGCCCGATCCCGGCCGGGGCCGCGCTGGCCATGCACGCCGACAAGTACCGCGACGCATTCGTCCAGGAGTACTGGGCTGCCTGGCTGCGCAAGCTCGGCCGTCTCGGGGCGGACGCTCGGATGCGCACGTGAACCTCGAGCTCCGTGTGAACGGCGCGACGGTCGTGCGCGACGTGCCGGCCGAGGAGCTGCTGCTGGACTTCCTGCGCAACCGGCTGGACCTGACCGGCGCGAAGCGCTCCTGCGACGTCCAGGTCTGCGGCGCCTGCACGGTGCTGCTCGACGGGCAGCCGGTGAGCGCGTGCTGCACGCTCGCCGTGCAGGCCGAGGGCGGCGAGGTGACGACGATCGAGGGGCTCGCGGAGCAGCCGGAGTTCGCGCTGCTCGAGGACGCGTTCATGCGCCACGCGGCGCTGCAATGCGGCTTCTGCACGGGCGGCATGCTGCTCACGGTGTCGTCGCTGCTCGCGACGGCCGAGCTCACGAGCGCCGCGGAGGTGCGCCGCTCGCTGGCGGGCAACCTGTGTCGCTGCACCGGGTACAAGGGCATCGTGGAGGCCGTGTGCGAGCTCGCGGGGGTGCCGGCATGAGTATCGAGACCCCGACACGAATCATCGCCCCGCAGGTCGGCCGCTCGATGCAGCGCCTCGACGGCCGCGAGAAGCTGCGCGGCGAGGCCGAGTTCGTGGGCGACATGTCGGTGCCCGGGATGCTCTTCGGCAGAGTCCTACGCAGCCCGGTCGCGCACGCGCGCATCGTCTCGATCGACGCCTCGCGCGCCGAGGCAATGCCCGGCGTCGCCTGCGTGCTCACGGGGCGCGACCTCGCCGACATCGATCCCTACTGGGGCCACGCGATCAGGGACCGGCCGATCGTCGCGATCGACCGCGTGCGCTTCCACGGCGAGCCCGTCGCGGCCGTGGCCGCCGATGACGAGGCCACCGCCGCGCGCGCCCTGCTCGAGATCGACGTCACCTACGAGGATCTCCCGGTCGCGGGCACCGTCGACGAGGCGATCGCTCCGGGAGCGCCGCTCGTGAACGACGGGCCGCTGCGGCCCGGGCTCTTCCACGGGCTGGGCGAGCTCCCCCCGCGCGACGGCAACGTCTGCTACCGCTACCGCATCGAGCGCGGCGAGGTCGAGGCCGCCTTCGCCCACGCCGACATCGTGGTCGAGGGCGACTACGAGTTCCCGGCCGTCTACCAGTACGCGATGGAGACCCACACGGTGATCGCGCAGGTGGAGCGGGGCGAGATCACGCTCTGGGCGACTTGCCAGCACCCGTTCCTCGTGCGCGCCGAGATCGCCGCGCTGTTCGAGCGGCCGCTCTCCTCGGTGCGGGTGATCGTCCCGTACCTGGGCGGCGGCTTCGGCTCGAAGTCGTACACGAAGATGGAGCCGATCGCGGTCGCGCTCGCCCGCAAGGCGCGCCGTCCCGTGCGCATCCAGAACGCGGTCGGGGAGTCGATGGTGACGTCGCGCCGCCACGGCATGAAGGCACGGGTGCGGACGGCGGCGACGAGCGACGGGCGGCTGCTCGGGCGCGATGTCGAATGCTGGTTCGACACGGGCGCCTACGCCGACAACGGGCCTCGGGTGACGGCGACCGGCGGCGACGCGGCGCCGGGCCCGTATCGCTGGGAGTCGTTCCGCGTCGATGCGCGCTGCGTCTACACCAACACCGCGCCCTCCGGCAGCTACCGCGCGTTCGGCGCGACGCACCTGCAGTGGATCGGCGAGAGCCAGGTGGACGAGATCGCGCGCCGCTGCGGCATCGATCCGCTCGAGCTTCGGAGGCAGAACCTCTGCCTTCCCGGCGAGGAGATACGCCTGGGCGGAAAGCCACTCGACGCCGACCTGATCGGCGACGTCGAGCAGGCCGCCGAGGCGGTCGGCTGGGGTGAGCCGAAGGCGCCCCTGGTCGGCCGCGGCGTCTCGGTCGGGCTGCTCGCCGCGGGGGCCCATCCGGTCTCGACGGCCGTCGTGCGCATGGAGGCCGACGGCCGCGTCTCGGTGCTGGTCGGCACGACGGAGATGGGCCAGGGGCCGCGCACGGTGTTCGCCCAGATCGCCGCCGAGGTGCTGCGGATCGAGGCCGAGACGATCGTCGTCCGCGGCACCGACTCGCGCTTCACGCCGTATGACCGCTCGACCGGCGCGAGCCGCTCGACCACGCTGGCGGGCCTCGCGGTGATGCGCGCCGCCGAGGACATCCGGGGGCAGCTCGAGGAGATCGCGGGCGAGCCCGAGCCCGACCCCGCTGCGTATCCCGCTCTGATCGAGCGCCGCTTCGGCCTGGCCGGCGGCGAGCTGATCGGGCGTGGGGACGTGCACCCCGAAGGCAGCGGCTCGTACGCGGAGGGCCCCGTCTTCTGGGAGGTCTGCGTTGCCGCCGCCGAGGTCTCGGTCGAGCCGGAGACCGGCATCGTCACCGTGTTGCGCAGCGCGACGGTGGCTGATGTGGGACGAGCCATCAACCCGCAGCTGGTCGAGCGCCAGGATGAGGGCGCGACGATGCAGGGCATCGGCAACGCGCTCTACGAGGAGATGCTCTTCGAGCACGGGCTGCTCATGAACGACACGATGCTCGACTACCGCGTGCCGACGTTCGAGGACATGCCCGGGAAGATGACGTCGATCGTCGTCGAGAACGGCGACGGCCCCGGCCCGTTCGGCGCGAAGGGTTGCGGCGAGGGAGCCCTCGCCGCCGTGCCGGCGGCGATCGTGAACGCGCTCGCCGACGCCGGCGTGCCCATGACCACGCTTCCGCTGACGCCCGAGCGCGTCTGGCGGCGCATCCAGGAATTGAGCCAGGAGGGACGATGGCAGACGTGAAGAGAGCAGCGGTTGTGGGAACGGGCACGATGGGGCCGGGGATGGGGGCGGTGCTCGCCCGCGCCGGGCTCGACGTGGCCCTGTACGACGTCAGCGCCGAGGCGCTCGAGCGGGCGAAGGCGGGCTTCGAGCTCGCCGACGGCGTGCTCGACCGGCTCGAGACGCCGCGCGTCGCAGGCGGTGGCATCCGCTACGAGAGCGATCTGGCCGCGGCGGTCGCGGGCGCTGAGTTCGTGGCGGAGGCGATTCCCGAGCGGCTCGAGCTCAAGCAGGAGCTCTTTCCTGAGCTCGAGAAGCTCGCGGCGCCGGGCGCCATCCTCTCCTCGAACACCTCGGGCATCCCGATCACCCGGATCGCCGAGGTCTGCTCCGATCCCTCGCGCGTCGTCGGCATGCACTGGTCGAACCCGCCGCACCTGATCCCGATGATCGAGGTCATTCCCGGCGAGCGCACGAGCAGCGAGACCGTCGCCGCGTCGGTGGCCCTCGTCGAGCGCATCGGCTACGAGGCGGTGGTCGAGAAAGAGGTGCCCGGCTTCGTCGAGAACCGCATCCTCTACGCGATCATGCGCGAGGCCGTCGACCTGGTCGACCGCGGCATCATCGATGCCGACGGCATGGACCGCTGCGTGCGCTGGGGCATCGGCTACAAGCTGGCCGTGATCGGCCCCATGGAGCTGCTCGACATGGCCGGGCTCGACATCTACAACAACGTCGGCTCGTACCTCAATCAGGATCTCTGCAACGGCGCCGAGGTCTCGAAGACGATCACCGACCGCGTCGAGCGCGGCGAGCTCGGCATCAAGGCCGGCAAGGGCCTTTACGACTACACGCCCGAGCGCATCGCGGAGCTCCGCGGAGAGCGCGCACGCAAGCTCGTGGCGGTGCGAAAGGCGCTCGAGTCATGAAGGTCTGGCTGCTCGACAACGGCTCCATCGTGATCGAGCACACCCAGCTGCTGTGGAACGTGCCGGGCCCGCAGGTGCGCATCCCGGTCTACAGCGTTCTGGTCGAGCACGACGAGGGCCTGTTCCTCTTCGACACCGGCATCGACCTCGATCACATGAATCGTGTGCTGCCCTTCGAGCTGCCCGAACAGACCCCGGAGCAGACGATCCCGGCGCAGCTCGGCGAATGCGGATTTGCGGTGTCCGACGTCACGACGCTCGTCAACTCCCACCTGCACATCGACCACGTCGGCGGCAACAAGCTGTTCGCCGGCACGCGCAACGTGATCCATGCGAAGGAGGTCGCGCAGGCGCGCAACCACGAGCCCTTCGAGTTCTTCGGCTACTCGGATCACTCGTGGGACTGCGAGGGCCTCGAACTCGACCCCGTGACGGGCGACTTCGAGCTCGCCAGGGGAGTCTTCCTGTACGAGACGCCCGGCCACACGGTGGGGCACTACTCGCTGCTGCTGCAGCCGGAGGGCGGCAGCGCGAAGCCGCTGCTGTTCGCCTTCGACGTCGCCTACACGGCGGCTGCGCTGGACAAGGGCATCCAGCCCGGCTTCCACAACAATCCGCACGACGGCGTGCAGTCGATTCGCCGTGTCAAGGAGCTCGCCGCCGAGCACGGCGCGGAGATCTTCTACTCGCACGACATGGACGCCTGGCACGGCTACCGCCACGCCCCCGATGGCTACGAGATCTAGTGCTCTGTCCCGGAAATCTCTTGCCGCGATTGCACCGTCTGGACGCCCTGGGAACGACCCGGCGTCTTGCAAATGCTGAACCGCATGAGCGGCGACGCCGGGTCGCCCCCAG
>JALYLC010000147.1 GCA_030774435.1 Actinomycetota bacterium | reverse complement strand
GTCGGTGCCTGCGTGCGCGCGGCCAGCATCGCGACATCGCACGGAGCGGACGTGAGCACGTCCCGCACCAGGCGATCGTCGAGCAGTGCCGGTGGGGCGTCGATCAACAGCAGGTCGACGTCTTGCTCCCGCGCGATGCCGACGAGATCGCGTGCGCGTGCAGTGCTCGTGAAGGCGGCGGCTCGCGCGCTGACTCCGCGTGCGAGCAGCGCGTCGCGCCGCCGGTGCAGCAAGGAGCTCACGTGCGCGAGATCATCGCGCTCGTCGACGGCGCGCGCGAGCACGAGCGCGCGTCTCGGCCTCCCTGCGAGGGATTCCGCCACCGCGAGCAGGGGGTCGAGCCCGTGATCGGCTGACGGAGCGACGAGAATCGACCGCAACGGCAAGCGATCGGCGAGATCCAGCGCCGGCTCCTGGCGCAGGATGGCGCGCTCGAGATCCTGCAGGTCGGTGCCGGGCTCGATTCCGATCTCGTCCACCAGTACGCGTCTGCCCGCCTTGTATTCGGCCAGGGCTTCGGCCTGGCGACCGGAGCGGTAGAGGGCGAGCATGAGCTGGGCGCGCAGTCGCTCGCGGAGCGGGTGCTCGCGTACGAGGGGTCGCAGCTCGGCGATGAGATCGGTGTGCCGGCCGAGCGCCAGATCTGCGTCGATGCGCTTTTCCTGTGCTGCGAAGTGGAGTTCTGCGAGGCGCCCGATTGCGGCCTGGGCGAATGGTTCGTAGGTGAAGTCGGCGAGCGGCGCGCCGCGCCAGAGAGCGAGCGCCTCGCCCAGCCTGGTGCTGGCGGAGGCGGGGTCGTTGCTCCCCATGTCGTGGTCGGCTCGTTCGACGAGCAGTTCGAAGCGGTGCAGGTCGAGTTGCTCGCGCTCGATTCGGACGAGATACCCGGGCGGGCGCGTGACGATCAGCGAGGCGCCGTCGCCGAGTGCCTTACGCAGTTGCGAGACGCGCACCTGCAGCGCGGTCGTACCGGAAGAGGGCGGCTGTTCGCCCCAGAGCTGGTCGATCAGCTGGTCGGCGGAGACCACTCGGTTGGCGTTCAGCAGCAGGATCGCGAGCAGCGCGCGCTGGATCGCTCCGCCCGGGGTCAGCACGCGATCGCCGTCGATCGCCTCGAGCGGACCCAGTATCCGGAATTCCAGCAAGCGTCCTCGCGTGCCCGACGGGAGTTAGCGCGTCGTTAGGGGCACTGCGCATTCTCGCTCCTATTGCAACCGCGCCGAGCGGTCATCACGAGGGAGCCCACCATGCCAGCGATCCATCCGCGCCTCGCCGCCGCTCTCGCCGTGGCGATCGCGGCGATTCCGGCCGGATCATGGGCCCGCCCGGAACGTTCACGCGCGCGAACCTGCTCGCCTCCGCGAACCGGCAAGCCAGGCGTGTCACGCTGCGCGTAAGATCGCGCGAGTTCGCACAAGCGAGGGTCAGGACTGCCGCATGGCTCCAGAATCGGGCGAGACAGCGCGCGTCTCCAGCGATGCTCGCATCGGTGACCGTCTCGCCGACTACCAGATCGAGGCGCTCCTCGGGCGCGGCGGCATGAGCGACGTGTATCAGGCCGAGGATCTTCGTCTGCGACGGCGCGTAGCGCTGAAGGTGTTGACGCCGGAGTTGGCCGCCGACGCGCATTTCCGCGAGCAGTTCTTGCGCGAATCCGAGCTCGCCGCGTCGATCGACCACCCGAACATCATTCCGATCTACGAAGCCGGCGAGACTGACGGGTGCCTCTTCATAGCAATGCGTTACGTGGAAGGCACCGACCTCAAGGCCCTGTTGCGCGAGGAGGGGGCACTGGAGCCTGCTCGGTCGCTGGCGTTCATCGCGCAGGTGGCCGAAGCCCTGGACGCGGCGCACGAGCATGGCCTCGTCCACCGTGATGTCAAGCCCTCGAACGTGCTCATCGACCCTCGCGGTCACTGTTACCTGTCCGACTTCGGGCTGACGAAGAGCCTCGCCGACCGCAGCGACACGACGGAGACCGGTCAGGTCGTCGGCACCGTCGACTACGCATCACCCGAACAGCTCCGCAGTCAGCCGATCGACGGCCGAGCCGACGTCTACTCGATCGGGTGCATGCTTTTCGAGTGCCTCACGGGCCACGTGCCTTTTCCGCACGATTCCGAAGTCGCGGTGATCTACGCCCAGCTCGAGGAGCCACCGCCACGGGCCAGCGAGCGCCGCCCCGGCTTGCCGGCGGCACTCGACGGGCCGCTTGCCCGAGCGATGGCGAAGCTGCCCGACGACCGCTTCCCCTCTTGCCTCGCACTGGTCGAAGCCGTTCAGGACGGCCTTGGATTGCTCGTGGCGCCGAGTGCCGTGGCACAACCGCGGCGGCTCCGTCAACGGCTCGCCGTCGCGGTCGCTGCCGCGCTCGCGCTTGTCGCAGCGGCGGTGCTCGCCGGCGTCCTGCTCAGCCAGGGCCACGGCCCCGCCAGGCTGAGCACGAAGCCGACGCTGGCGCCGAAGGTGGACTCGCTGCAGCGGATCGATCCGAGGAGTAACAAGCTTGTCGCGACAATCCGGCCGGGGACGAATGTCGGTGCGCTCGCCGCCGGCGAGGGTGCCGTCTGGGCTACGGGGGAGAGCGACGGCTCACTGCTACGCATCGACCCGAAGGCGAACGCGGTCTCTGCCAGGGGCTCGGCCGGCGCAGCGGAAGGAGGACCCTCCTACCCGGCGGCAGGTGAGGGCGCCGTCTGGATCTCGAACACGGGTCGAGAAGGGGTCACGCAGGTCGACGTGCGCACGCTTACGATCTTGCAGGTGGTACCGCTGAGGCCCTACTTCAACTGCGGGCCAATCGCCGTCGGCGAGGGCCTCGTCTGGGCGATGGCCTCCGGCCGCCTCTTCCGACTGACCGCGGACGGCACAGTGGTCTCGTCCGCCGACGTTCTGGAGGGCGGATGCCCCGAACCGGGCGGCATCGCCGTCGGCAATGGCGCGGTGTGGATCGCCGCATCGGGTGCAAACGAAATCTTGCGTCTCGACGCCGGCACATTGAAAGTGACCGGGACGGTGCGCCTGGGGTTCCTGCCGACCAAGCTGGCCGCCGTCGCGGGCGGAGTGTGGGCCCTCGACCGTCGCGATCGGGCAGTCGTCTGGGTCGACCGACGCACCAATCGGATCGCCGCAAGAGTGAAGGTGGGACGCGGCCCAGACGCAATCGCCGTGCGCTCGGGCAGCGTCTGGGTGGCAAACAACGACGACGGCACCGTTACGCGCATCGACACGACAACCGAGCGCCGCGTCGCTACGGTCGAGGTCGGCCCGCACCCGAGCGACCTCGCGGTGGGCGAAGGCGGCGTCTGGGTGCTCGTACACCCGAGCTGAGCCGCGCGCGCTCAGGGGCGCGCGTTGGCGAGCGACCAGGTGAAGCGGGTCAGGGTCTGGTTGGGTGCTCAGCGAGCGACCCTCCTCGATCCTGGAGACGAGCGCAAGCCGTCCAGCCAAGCCGAGCTTGGCGTTAGCGTGCACGAGCATCCGAGCCCTCCTTCGAGCGTGTCCGGCAAGACCCACACAGCCTCGAAGGAGGGCCGGACAGAACCCTCAGCCGTTCACAACGTCTCTAGGGACAGCTAGCTAAAGGCTGATGCCTCGCCACGGCTCCATACGGCGCGCCCCGCAGAACGCGGGGAACCGCAACGAGAAGGACCAACGTGTACAGCATCACCAAGGGGCTCCTTCGCGGCTCCAAGCCGGTCGTGCTCGCTGTCGCCGTCGTGGCGGCCATGAGCGTCGGCGGTACGGCTTACGCCACGAAGTTCATCACCGGAGCCGACATCAAGGACGGCTCCATCACGGCCAGCGACCTCTCCAAGGGGACAAAGAGCGCCCAGCACCGCCGATGAGCTACAGGCAGATCGTCCGCGCAATCGTCGCTTCTGTCGTGCCGCCCTACGCGAGGCGGAGGCACCGGCCGATGCCAAGCAGCGAAGCCGAAGCGATCGCCCGGATCACAACCGCATTCGCACAAGCTTTCTTGCGTCCGAACGCGTGAAATGCAGGCACATCGTGTCCGCCACAGGAACTCCCGGAGCCATCGGACAGGACATCCGTTACTAGAGCGTTACTCCGGGCGGGCACTCTCGAAGGGTTTGCGACTTTCGAAGGAAAGGCGAGGCTACGGCTGGGGTTGCAGTAGCGCAGCGATCTGGCGATGGCGGCACTCCATTGCGCGGCCAAGCCACGTCGAGCACATCTACGCGAAGATGGCGCGTCGAGCCACGCCGCCGCGCGTCCCTTCGCGGTGCCGCGCGACCTGCTTCCCGACCTCGAGCCGGGAGGCGCTGCCTCGAAAGGATGAGGCAAAACGCCCCGTGACGCGAGCCGCGGCCGCCTCTAACCTCGGCTCATGAGCATCTGGGGAAGGATCTTCGCGGCCGGTTGCGACCACTTCACGGCGGGCACCGCGAGGGCAACTCTGCGGCCTCACCGCGAGGCGCTGATCTCGCAGGCCTCGGGCCACGTGCTCGAGATCGGCGGCGGCACCGCGCCGACGTCACCCTGGATCGCCCTTGGGCCTCTCCCTGTAGACTCGGCCATGGCCCGTAGGCTTGCGCAACACGGCGAGCATACCGGTGCCGTTTGGAGGACTCGGATGCGCGTGGAGCAAGAGCGGGCGAACGTGTTCGCGCTGACCATGACCGGGCGGGAACTCTCGGTGCTGATCGCGGCTGGTCGGATGGCGCTCGACGCGATGCGGACCGACTCGGCTCCCGCGGAGGCGATCGCGTTGCTCGCACGGGTGCTAGCCGACTTCGACGCGGCGCTGCCCCGCCGTGACGGCGGCGCGAGCGAGTCCGCGCGCTCCTCGTCGGCCTAATAGGTGTGATCAGTCCGGCGGGTTCGTCAGGCTGGTTGTCGAGTCGCCGGCGGGTGAGGACTGACCCAGCCCGACGGTTGCACCTCTCTCGCTAGATCGTGCCCCCACCGGTAGACGAGAAGAGCGGGTGGCTGGTGGGATGTCGTGCCGTGAGCGCTGCGAGTGCACTGATCCATTAGGTCGCTGAGGCTCTTCTCTGACTCGGATGGATGGTCGACGAGAGGAGGGAGCAGCGTCATCTTCGTCGGGGACGACTGGGCCGAGGCGCAGCACGACGTCTTGGGTAATGGATGAGCAGGGCCAGCGACTCGCCAGGCGGCTTCTGGCTGACGGGCTTGCTGGCGTTGCTGCGATGCATAACAACGCGCGGCCCTGGACGCGGCTCGGAGCACGGGCCAGTACGGCCAGCGCGTCACGCTCGCCGAGTTGGCCAGGAACGCCTCGAGCGCTTGCGGGTAGAACTCGCGTAGCGCCTCGTCGGCACCTCCACCGTGCCTCCACAACCGCACGCCCTACGACGAAACCATCGCCTGGAAGCCGACAGCACTCTCACCCGCTTGACTTACGCCCCGTGGCACGTCTACCGGCGCGTATCGCGCGCCGGTTCGCCTGCGACAAGCCTCAGCGGCTGCACTCAGGCCTGGTCTGCGGCCCCGGCATCGACACGAGGCACCGCTTCGATCCGCCCCGGTCGAGCGCCGCGACAAGCGCTCGACCGGGAGGATCGTGGCTCAGACGGGAGCGGCCATGCGCGACCGCACGTGCTCAGCGATCTGGTCGAACTCCTGGGTGAACCGGTCGTAGTCGAAGTGGCGCGCGTTCAAGTACGTGCTCCACCCCATCGTGTTCTTCGCGACCAAGCAGGCCTCGTTGATCTCCTCCTCGGTCGCCCCGAACAGTCGAGCGGCCTCGGTGTGGAAGTACACGCAGTAGGCGCAGCGCGTGGCGCCGGAGACGGCCAGCCCGATCAACTCCTTGTACTTGTTGGGAATCGCGGTCTCGGACAGCTCCAAGGTCTTGAAGCTGGCCCACTCCGTCTCGATGAGCGCATCGGGGATCTCGGCGAAGAACTCCGGCACAAGGCCGAGCGTCTCGCGGATGTCCGCCTCAGCGGTTGCCCTGGACATCGAGCCTCCTTTCCCGGC
>JALYLC010000146.1 GCA_030774435.1 Actinomycetota bacterium | reverse complement strand
TGCCCTCACGCACGGCCACCGCGGCGATCGCGAGTGCGCACAGCGGGTCGGCCCACCACCAGCCGAGCACGGCATTGGCGCCGAGCCCGACCAGCAGGCCCACGGAGAGGTACGCGCACAGCATCGTCTGCGCGCCCTCGCTGACGGTTGCGTGCGAGCCGAGCTGACGGCCGAGCCGTCGCTTGTAGCGCGCGAGCACCGGCATGGTGGGTGCCGTGACGGCCGCGAGTCCGATGCCGACCCAGCTGGCGCTCGGCTCGGTCCCCGCTGCGAGCGAGCGCAGCGCCTCGACCGCGACGTAGGCCGCGAGCGCGAAGAAGCTGCCGGCGATCAACCGCTGTGCGCGTCGCTCGGCGACCGCCGAGCCCGCGCGCCGCGATGCGAACAGCCAGACGACGACGAGACCCGCGGCGGACTCGATCGCGGAGTCGATGCCGAATCCGATCAGCGCGATCGACGAGGCTGCGAGCCCGGCGGCGACGGCGATGGCGCACTCGAGCACGTGCCAGCCGATGCCCGCCCAGGCCAGTGCGCGCGTGCGCCGCGTGAGCCGGGCTCGGTCCGCGACGCTCAGCGCCGGCGGCCCGCCGGACCGGAGGACAGGCAGCAATTCGCGTACATTGAGGGCTTCGGGCACAGCTCCATCGTACTGCGCACGCAGAGGGAGACTCGATCGGGGGATCCCCGCGCGCGAACACCGACCTAGGTTCAGGAGGACGGATCGGCGATACCGCCGGCCCGACTTCCTCGGATGGAGACGGCATGAACATCGTCATCGCGCTCGCGGTCTCGCTCGCGTGCGGAACGTGGGGCTACCGCATCGCCGACAGGCGCGGCCGCAACCATGTGATCGCAGCGATCGTGTGCGGCTTCTTCGGCCTGATCGGCGTGGGCGTGTATGCGCTGGCGACCCGCAAGCCCAAGCATGTGCCGTCCACGATGACCGAGCTCGCCCCGATGCCGTAGAGCGCGTTTCTGCGCCCCTAGACGTACTAACAGAATGAGCGTGGCGTTCGGAGGTCTCGAATCGCCTGCGGTCTGCGGCGACCCTGGGCCCGCGCAAAGGGCCGCGCGAGCCAAGGGGCTTCGAGCCCCCCGACCACTCACGCTCATTCTGTTAGTACGTCTTAGCGGGTTGACAGCGCTCGATCGCGCGCGCGATCATCGCTGACTCGCCGGTGCGGGTCTCTGGGCAGCCACGTCTCCGGGCCACAATCGAGGAGGACGGGGCAGGCGATGCGCTTCAGCATCTACTCGGAGATCCAGCAGCACGGTCAGGCGCCCGAGCGGCTCTACGCCGAGGTACTCGAGCAGATCGTGAACGCCGACCGGCTGGGCTTCGACACGTACGCGCTGATCGAGCACTTCTTCTTCCCGAAGTTCTCGATCTCGGCCAATCCGACGGCAATGTTCGCCGCCGCCGCCCAGCGGACCCGCGCGATCACGTTCCGCACGATGCTGCACGCCCTGCCGTACCACAACCCGGCGGTGCTGGCATCGGCGATCGCGGCCACCGACCTGCTCACGGGCGGGCGCTACGAGTTCGGTGTCGGGCGCGGTCACGGCTGGATCCCCACGAAGGCGGGCGTGCCGCTCGACGAGGACGCGCGGCCGCGCTACGAAGAGGCCGTCGACCTGCTCTTCGAGGCGCTCGGCAAGGAGCGCTTCTCCCACCACGGGACGTACTTCAACGTCGACGACTCGCACGTCGTTCCCTTCCCCGCCCGCAAGTTCCGCGTCTACCTGGGCGGCACGTCCGACCGCACCTACGAGCTGGCGGCGCAGAACGCCTGGGGCGTCGCCGTCCCGCCGTTGCTCCCGTATGTCGCGCTGCAGCAGCAGCTCGACCTCTACCGCGCCGAGTGCGCCAAGCACGGCACGACGCCGGACATCGTCTGGATCCACGCCTGCCACCTCGATCACGACCGCGACACCGCGATGCGCGAGGCGCGCGATTGGATGCTCGGGTTCATCTCGGGCAATGCCTCCCCGCTGACCGAGTACGAGGTGCCGCCCGCCGCCGACCTCGTCAAGGCCGGCTACGGCTTCTACGCTGCGGGCATCATGGAATCGCTCGGCCAGATCCCGTTCGAGCAACTGGTCGAGGAGGACTACGTCTGGGTCGGCACGCCGCAGGACATCCTCGACCGCATCGCCGCCACGCGCGAGCTCTGCGAGGGCGTCACGGAGATCGGCATCACCGTCAACGCCGGCGGCGCGCCACACTGGATGGCGATCAAGAACCAGGAGCTCTTCGCGAGCGATGTAATGCCACACGTCTGAGCGAGACGAAGGGCCGATGAAGCGACTCGCGCGCCACCGCGACTTCCGCCTGCTCTTCGCAGGCCACGTGACGAGCCTGTTCGGCGATCGCGCGCTGTTCGTCGTGCTGGGCATCTGGGCGCTCGAGCTGACCGGATCCACGGGCGCGGGCGGCATCGCATTCGGCTTCCTGGCGGTCGCGGGATTCCTCGCCCCCCTGGCCGGCGTGATCGCGGACCGCTTCCCGCGCCGCCTCGTGCTGATCGGAAACGACCTCGCGACCGCCGTGCTGGTGCTTGCGCTGCTATTCGTCAACGACAGCGGCGACGTCTGGATCATCTACGCCGTCGCGTTCGCCTACGGCTTCTCGCAGCAGGTCGGCGCGGCCGCGCGCAGCGGCCTGGTGGCCGGCATGCTGCCCGACGAGCTGCTGGCACAGGCCAACGGGCTGCTCGAGAGCGCCCGCTCGGGCATCCGCATCGCGGCTCCCGTTGCGGGCGCCGGCCTGTACGTGCTCTCGGGCGGCGGTCTCGTGGCCGTCGTGGACGCCGCCACGTTCGTGGTCTCGGCCGCCGCGCTCACGCTGGTGCGCGCGCCCGACATCGCGCGGGCCAAGCGGGGCCGCGTCCGCACGAGCGAGCTCGTTGCGGGGTTCCGCCACTTCTTCAAGACGCCCGTGCTGCGTGCGATCCTGCCCGCCGTGGTATTCGGCGCGGGCGGCGTCGGACTGGCCGAGGTGATCCCCTTCGCCGTCGTCCACGACGGCCTTCATCGCAGGGGCGCATTCCTGGGAGTGCTCGGCGCGTTCCACGGCGCCGGCGCGATCGCGGGCGGCCTGGGCGCCGGCAAGTTCATCGATCGCGTGGGCGAGGTGCGCTCGCTGGCGATCGCAGTCGCACTCGGGGCCGGCGGGATGGCGTCGTACGCCCTCGCGACGGTGGCGGGTGCGCTGCTCGCCTCCCTGCTCTTCGGGTGCTGCCTGGCCGGCGTGATCGTCAGCTGGACGACGTTGATCCAGCGCACCACGCCCACGGAGCTGCTCGGCCGCGCGGCGGCCGCCGGCGAGGCGCTAGCGTCGATCCCGTACGTCGCCGCCATCGGGCTCGGCTCCGCGCTCGTCACGATGGTCGACTTCCGGGCCCTGACGATCGTCGCGGCGTGCGGGTTCGCGCTCTCCAGCATCTACCTCATGCGCGCGCCCGTCCTGCGCGCCAGCGCGCTCGCCCACGCGCAAGCGCGCGTGGCCACGACGCAGCCGCCGTAGCATCCGGGCCATGAGCGAACGCATCCCGGTGGCGCCGTACATGGCAGTCGGACTGTCGACGATCGTCCACGGCGTCGCAGAGCGCCGTCACATCCAGCGCAATCTGGACATCATCGAGGACGCGATCCACGCCGCGGTCTCGATCATCGGCATCAACATGCCGGTGAAGCTGATCGCGCTGGCCGAAGGCGCGCTCACCGGCTTCACCGACGAGATCTTCGACATCCCGCACG
>JALYLC010000145.1 GCA_030774435.1 Actinomycetota bacterium | reverse complement strand
GCTGGAAGCGGAAGAACGTGTCGTAGCCGTAGATCGAGATCAGCTGCGTCGCCGTGCCCGGGCCACCGTGCGTGAGTACGTAGACCTGGTCGAACGTCGTGAACGCGTCGATCGTGCGCAGCACGATCGCGACCACGAGCACGGGCGCGAGCATGGGCAGCGTGTGGTCGACGAAGGTGCGCCAGGCACCCGCGCCGTCGACTCGCGCCGCCTCGAACGGCTCCTGCGGAAGCGACTGGAGGCCCGCCAGCAGGATCAGGAAGATGAGCGGGGTCCACTCCCACACGTCGAGCAGGACGAGGCCCCAGAAGGCACGACTCTCGCTGTCGAGGATGCCGACCGAGCTGCCCCCGGCCAACCCCGAGAGCGCGGACAGCAGCCCGACGTCGGATGCGTAGATCAGGCGGAAGACGATGCCCACGACGACTGGCGTCACCACCATCGGCACGATCAGGATCAGGCGCATCGCGCGGATGAACGGCAGCTCGCGCAGGCACAGGAGCGCGAGCCCCAGCCCGAGCACCGTCTCGATCGCCACGGCGGCGGTCACGAACTTGACCGTCGTCCACAGCGCCCCGGTGAAGAGCGGGTCGTCCAGTGCCTGCCGGTACTGACCCCAGCCGACGTTCGAGATGGCCGAGCCGAAGCGGTAGAACTGCCTGCTCGTCTGCACACCCGAGATGAGCGGGTAGACGACGACGGCCAGCACCAGCAGCACGGCCGGGGCGAGGAGCAGGTACGGCAGGATCCGGTCGAACCCCGCCCCCTGCAACCTCGCCCTGGTCGTGCGCTGCGCCGCCATCAGCTGTAGTAGCCCTGTCGCTTGAGGTACGCCGTGGCCTGCGAGGCGGCGCGATCGAGCGCGTCCCCGCCACCCTTGCCCGCCACCAGCGCCTTGTTCAGCTCGGTGCCGAGGATGCTCTCGACCGCGCCCCAGTCGGGCGTGCGCGGGCGCGCCTCGGCGCCGGCGTTGATCTGCGCGAGCACGGTCGGGAGCAACCGGTGCTTCTTGACCAGCGCCGGGTCCTTGAGCGGCTTGATGCGCACCGGCACGTCACCCGTGCGCCCGAGAGCGGTCTGGGCCTTGTCGGTCGCGAACCACTTCATGAAGGTGATCGCGTTGTCCTTATTGGGTGCCGAGACGGAGACTCCGTGGATGAAGATCCCGATCTGCGCCAGCGCCTTGACCTGCTTGGGCACGACGGCGAAGTCGAGCTTGCCGACCTCCTTGGACTGAGTCGGGTCGTCGGACTTGATCGCGTTGCCCGTGTACTGGATGATCGCGCCCGCCTTGCCGCCGAGGATGGCCGCGCCCTCCTGGTCCGAGTCGTACTCGGCGACGCCCTTCGGGGCCAGCGACTTGAGCTTGCCGACGAAGAACTCCGCGGCGGCCTTGCCCTGCGCGCTGTTGAACGTGACCTTCCACTTGTTGTCGAAGAACTTGCCGCCGTAGCTCAGGAAGATCGGATACCAGGACGTCACGATCGGGTTGCCCTTGACGCCGCGGAAGACGATCGCGTCCTCGATCTTGCCGGCCTTCATGGCGGCCTGGCCGACCGTGACGAGCTCGTGCCACGTCTTGGGCGCGCGCTTGTACACGTCGTTGCGGTAGGTCATCGTCTGCAGGTCGCCGATCGTCGGCAGCGCGACGAGCGTGGGCTTCTTGCTCTCGAAGCCCTTGATCCGCGGCCCGGAGCGCGGCGGCCAGTAGCCCAGCTCGATGAACGGCTTCGCGAAGCCTGCGTCGCCGACGATGCCGTGCTGGCCGAGATCCTCGAGGATGCCCGCCGCAGCGAACTGCGGGATCCAGGGGTCGTCCATGATGTAGATGTCGTACTGCCCGGCCTTGCTCTTTCCGTCCTGGAACGCCTTCGAGTTGAAGGAGTCGTATGGCGCGGTCAGGAGCTCGATCGAGATCCCGGTCTGCTGCTTGAACACCGGGATGATCTTCTTGAAGGCGGTGATCGCTCCGTCCTCGAACGCTCCGATCACGAGCTTCCCCGCGTCGGCGGCGGCGTGACGCTTGGCCTGCGCGAAGGCAGGCGTGGTGCCGAGCAGCGGCACGGCCGTGAGCCCCGCGCCGGCCGCGGCGGTGCGCAGCAGGTCGCGACGGCTGAGCGCACCTTCCCCGCGCGGGGCGGAGCCCTGGGTCGGCATCTCGGGTGTCATGCGGACATCTCCCTTCGCTTGCTTGCACGGTCGCTCCGGTGGAGCGCCGTCGTTCCCTCCGGCCCGAAGAAGCACGCGCTCTTCAGGGCCACGCGCACGCCGATCGGCGAGCCGATCGGCGCCGTGAATTCGCGAGCGGCCCGCGCCATCACGCGCTGGTCGCCGATGCGCACGTCGACGAGCGTCTCGTTGCCCATCGGTTCCACGACGTAGATCTCTCCTGCGAGCGTTCCCGGCGTCCCGTCCGGCAGGATCTCGAGGTCCTCGGGCCGCACGCCGAGCGCGCTCACGCCGGCCGCTGCGCAGGCAGCGCCGAGCTCGCCGAGCGCGAGTCGCTGATCGCCGATTGCGAACGCACTGCCCCCGTCGGCGACGGCCCCGTCGAGCACGTTCATCGGCGGATTGCCGACGAACGTGGCCACGAAGCGGTTGGCCGGGCGGTCGTAGATCTCGTCCGGCGGCGCCAGTTGCTGCAGCTCCCCCTCGCGCATGACCGCGACCAGGTCGGCCATCGTCATCGCCTCGGCCTGGTCGTGCGTCACGTACAGCGTCGTCGTCCCAAGGCGCTTCTGCAGGCGCTTGATCTCGCCGCGCATGGATGTGCGCAACTTGGCGTCGAGGTTCGAGAGCGGCTCGTCCATCAGGAACACCGAGGGCTCCCGCACGATCGCCCGCGCGAGCGCAACGCGCTGACGCTGGCCGCCAGAGAGGTGCCGTGGCCGGCGGTCGAGCAGGTGCGGGATCTCGAGCGACTCCGCCACGCGCTGCACGGCGGCGCGCTGCTCGCTCTTGCTGAGGCCGCGGATGCGCAGCGGATACCCGATGTTCTGGGCCACCGTCATGTGCGGGTAGAGCGCGTAGCTCTGGAAGACCATTGCGACGTCGCGGTCGCGAGGCTGGATGCGCGTCACGTCGCGGCCGCCGATGTGCACGGTGCCCGCGGTCGGCAGCTCGAGACCGGCGAGCACGCGCAGCGCCGTCGTCTTGCCGCAGCCGGACGGGCCGAGCAGCACCAGGAAGGCTCCGTCGGGCACGTCGAGGTCGAGCGAGACGAGCGCCAGCGACTGCGCGTCGAAGCGCTTCTCGATGCCGCGGAAGCTGACCTCGCTCATGCCGCCCTCGGCGGACCGGTCGACTCGCGCACGATCAGCTCGCCGCGCAGCAGCTCGCGCTGCTCGACGTGGCGGCCGTCGTTGACGGCCGCGAGCAGCAGCTCGGCCGCGCGCGCGCCCATGGCCGCGGCGTCCTGGCGCACGGTCGTCAGCCGGATGCGGTTGTGCGACGCCAGCGGCACGTCGTCGAAGCCCGTCACGGAGATATCCTCGGGGACGCGCCGGCCGCGTCGCTCGAGCGAGTCCATGAGGTCGATGGCCACGCCGTCGTTCATGCAGCAGATGGCCGTCGGGTCCGCTTCGACGCTCACCTCGCGCAGGCCGCGCCGGCGCACGGCCTCGGAGAACGCCTGCGGCCTCCGGTCGACCTCGGCCTCGCGCGCGTGCTGCCTCGCGAAGGCGAAGCGCTGGTGGCCGAGGTGGGCGAGGTAGCCGATCACGGCGTCCATCGCCTCTTCCTCGTCGATATCGATCGCGCCGGCGCGGCGGTCGAGGGTGCCGCCGAACGAGGCGAGCATCGTGGGCACGCCGCGATCGAGCAGATCGCCGAGGCTGGTCGAGTCCTCTGCCAGGGCGGCGAAGATGACCCCGTCGACGCGACGGGCCACGAGCGCGCGGCATTGCGCGGCCTCGATCTCGGAGTCGCCGTCGGTGTCTGCGATCAGGACGGCGTAGCCGTCTCGGCGCGCGCGCCGCACGACCGCCTGAGCGAGCGTCGCCGAGAACGGGTTGACCGTGTCGGTGATGACCAGCCCGAGCGTGCGCGTGGCGCGCTGCTTGAGCGCGCGCGCAACCTCGTCGGGCCGGTAGCCGAGCTCCGAGATGGCGGCCTCGACGCGCCTGCGCGTGACCGGCGACACGGGCGTCGCGCCGCGCACGACGTTGGAGACCGTCGATTTGGAGACGCCGGCGCGGCGCGCGACGTCGTTGAGCGTCACCGCCATGCGAGCGCCTCGCGCAGTGCCGTCGCCGAGGCCTCGATCGAAGCCTCCGCCGTGAGCGTCGGATCCTCGTGCTCAATCGAGACAACCCCGTCGTAGCCGCCGGCCCGCAGCGCCGCGAGCAGCGCCCACCACTCGCTCAGCGGGCGACCTCCGCCGACGGCGGCGAAGTGCCACGAGGCGGTGTCGGGGTCGATGGGGTAGCGGGCGTCGAGCAGCCCGTGGAGCCGGATGCGATCGGGATGCAGCAGCGTGTCCTTGCCGTGCGCGAAGCCGATCGCGTCGCCATGCTGCTCGACGATCGCGAGGGGGTCGACGCCCTGCCACCAGAAGTGGCTCGGGTCGAGGTTTATGCCGATGTTCGGGCCGACCTCGGCACGCAGCCGCGCGAAGCTCTCGGCCCCGAAGATCGTGAGCCCGGGGTGCAGCTCGAGGCAGATGCGCACGCCTGGGGCGGCGGTCTCGGCCCAGCTAGAGAGCTCCCGCCAGAAGGGCACGACGTGCTCGCGGAACTGCCATTCCCACAGCGGCTCGTCGTCGCAGCACAGCCAGGAGACGGCGAACACGCCCGTCGAGTCGCTCCCCCCGCGCCCGCCGGGACAGCCGCTCATGGTCACCACCGTGTCGACCCCAAGCAGGGCGGCCAGCTCGATCGCCCCACGCAGTGCTGCCTGCGCCTCGCCGCGTCCAGCCCGCGCCGGCGTCAGCGGGTTGCCGGCGGCGTTGACGCAGGACAGGCGCTGGCCGTGCTCGCGCAGCTCTCCCTGGAGCCGGTCGCGTTCGGCCGGCTCCGCCAACAGCCGCGGCAGATCGAGGTGCGGTCGCGGCGACCACGTGCCGACGCCCATCTCGAGATCCTCGATTCCGCGCTCGGCGCACCAGCTCAGCGCCTCGAGTCGCTCCAGATGAGCCAGACCGTCCGTGAACAGGCCGACTCTCACGGCGCAGCTTTTGGAACGGCTCTGGAACGATCCAACAAGCCGCCGATTGAAGCGCCCGCCCGCCCCGTTGTCAAGGGCCGACCGCTGCACAGAGTGGGGTCAGACCCCGGTTTGTGCACTACGAGCGGGCGATGGCGTGGCGGTAGGCGTCGATCAGCAGGGCTACGTCGGCGCGGCCGGCCTCTACTGGCGTCACGACCGGTGCTGTGCCGGAGCAGGCGTCGGCGAATGCGCGCAGCTCCTGGCGGAACGCCTCCTCGTAGGAGACGTGGTGGATCGTGCTGCGCAGGCCGATGGCGCCGTCGTTGCGGTGCTCGACCAGGCGCGTCGGCTGGTGGCGGAGGTAGGGCGAGGGGAAGATCAGCTCGAGCACACGGTCGCTGCAGTGCAGCGTCAGGCGCTCGGAGTAGTCGTTGACGCCGGGCAGGTTGTGGTGCATCAGATGCGCCCGCCCGCCTCCCGGCAGCGCGGCCGAGAGCGAGACCGCGCGACCCTCGTCCCACCAGGCGCCGTCGTCGGCGCGCTCGCACCACGGCTCTCCCAGGTGCTCGAGCACACCCTGCAGCAGGCTGACGTCGTGCACCAGCGACGAGAGGTAGGCCTCGAAGGCGCGCGCGCCGCAGGCCGGTGGATCGCCCCCGGAGGCCTCGCGGATGCGCGCGGCCATGCGGGTGCGCAGCTCCTGGCCGAGCTCGGGCGCGAGATCGGTGGCAGCAGTCATGGGCAGGTGGGAGACGAACGGCCGCTGATCGGGGTCGCGCACCTCGACCGAGAGGTAGCGGACGTCGGCCGCGCTCTCGGGCAGAAGCTGGAGCAGGCGCAGGAAGGCCGGGTCGTAGCGCTTCATCGTGCCGACCTGAAGGACTCGGCCCGAGGCGTTGCGCGCAGCGGCGATGCGGTCGCACTCCTCGAGCGAGAGCGCGAGCGGCTTCTCGCACAGCACGTGCAGGCCGGCATCCAGCCCCTGGCAGGCGACGTCGGCGTGAAGCGCGTCGGGCACGGCCACGACGATCGCGTCCAGGCCGAGGCCGAGCAGGTCGCCGAGCACGGCGTGGCGCTCCGGGATCCCGTAGCGATCGCCCACCGCGGCCCGTACCGCGGCCGAGGGGTCAGCCAGTGCCACCAGGTCGAAGCGCTCGCGATCGTCCCAGAGGAAGTAGGCGTGCGCCACCTGGCCGACGAGGCCCGCCCCGATCAGGCCGACACGCAGCCGCGTCCCGCTCGTACCCACGTACCCTCCCTGGAACGTTGCAATCGCGTGCGTACGATAACGGCCGCCGCTGGGCCCTGCACGAGGAGGCGTTGAAACGCCGCGGGAACGGGCATTACCGCGTGTGGGCCTCTTCAACAGGCTGATCGGATGGGTCGACCGGTTCCAGCAGCGCCACGCCGCGCTGGGCTTTCCGTTCGCCGTGCGCCAGAAGTTCGCCGAGGATCAGGGCGGCTTCCTGGCGGCGAGCGTCACGTACTACGCCTTCTTCTCGATCTTCCCGCTGCTGCTCGTGCTCGTCACGCTGCTCGGCTACGCGCTGCAGGGTGATCCGGACCTGCAGCGGCGCGTGCTCGACTCGGCGCTCGCGGACTTCCCCGTGATCGGACCGCAGCTCAAGACGAACGTCCACTCGCTGCGCGGCAGCGCTCCGGCCCTCGCTGTCGGCATCGGGGTCGCCGTCTGGGCGGGAACGGGCGTGGCCCTCGCGCTCGAGAATGCACTCGACCACATCTGGGGCGTTCCCATCCGGCGCCGCGCCAACCCGCTGCTCGCGCGCCTGCGCGCGCTGATCTGGATCGCGGTGCTCGGCGGCGTGACGCTGATCGGCACCGTGCTGGGCTCGGCGAGCGCGTTCGCGACGTACGGGCCGGCGGTGCGCGTCGCGGCCGTGATCATCTCACTCGGAATCAACCTCGCCGTCTTCCTGGCGCTCTTCCGCGTGCTCACGAGCCACAGCCCTTCGTGGCGCGACGTGCTGCCGGGCGCGCTCGTCGCCGCGTTCGCCTGGGAGATCTTGCAGCTGGCCGGCGGCTACATCGTCGACCACCAGCTTCGCCACGCCTCGAGCACCTACGGCGTCTTCGCGATCGTGATCGGGCTGCTGTCATGGCTCTACCTGGCCGCGAACGTCACGCTCCTGTCGGCCGAGATCAACGTCGTCGCCTGCCGCAAGCTCTGGCCGCGGAGCTTCTCGCTGATCACCGAGCAGCCCCTCACCATGGGTGATGAGGACGCGCTGCGCCAGCGCGCGGCCGTGGAGGAGCGGCGCTCGGACGAGGACGTCAGCGTTGACTTCGACGCACCCGACCCGCGGCCACCCTCAGCCTGACCAGGGCTCGTTACGGCGGCGAATCGGCGGGCGCCGCAACGGCTGCTGCCAGCGAGCGCATGCCGAACACCAGCGGAAGGGACACAGCGAGGCTCAGCAGGCCGATCGGCCAGTGCTGCTTGGCGGAATTGGCGATCCAGTCGAGCAGCGGTCCTGAGCTCCGAAGGCAGATCAGCGCCCCGGCCGTCACGACGAGGCCCGCGAGGAAGACGAGCAGCCGCAGCTTCGGGATGCGCCACTCGCACAGCGCTCCGACGCCCGCGCCGATCGCAACGGCGCCTCCGCCTAGCAGCGCCCAGGTCGCCTTCGAGTAATGCGCTCCGGTGTGATGCCAGAGCGCGAGCGCCGCGATGAGCGCGGCGACCACGGAAGCCGCAGTCCAGGCCCCCCGCCAGACGTGCCCGCCCCGGCCCAGGAGGAGCGCCGAGCTGGCCACGGTGACGCCGACGGCGACCGGGACCGTGAACGCTGCAAGCGCGCTCGAGATGAGAATCGTGATCGCGGCTGCGGCGACCAGAAGGAGCGCGAAGATGAGGCCCGCGAGGGGCTTGGCAAACCAGGAGCGCACGAACAGGAAACCGCCCAGCGTCGCCCCCCGCAGCCAGACGAGCGGCGAGCGCACGGCCCCCGGGATTCCAGCGTGCGAACCGGCCATGGCCGACGATCCGACAACTGAGGCCTGAGCGGCGAGCTTCGCGAACGCGGGCGTCGAGACTTCCTGCGCGACGGTCTCCGCAGCGCCATCCCAGCCGTCGCGGAAGGCGGAGAGGCACTGCTCAGCGGTCAGCGGCGATCCGTCCTCCGGAACGCCTGGCGTCGTCGTGTCCTGCCGCCAGTGATTATCCTTGTCGGCCTTGGCCTGCTTGGCAATCTCCGGAACCTCCTCCGTGAGGATGCGGAGCTGGGCGTGGGCGACGATCGCATCGATGCACGCGGGAGGAATCGTCCCTCCGGGCGTGAGCTTTGACGCGAAGGCCTCGCGCGCCCCGTCCCAGGACACGGCCGGAACGGGCGGGTTCTCCTGCGCGCGT
>JALYLC010000144.1 GCA_030774435.1 Actinomycetota bacterium | reverse complement strand
AGGGTGGCCAGCGCCACCGCATCGCCGCGCTCGGCCCCGAGGGCGTGCTCCTCGCGCTCCATGACCGCGCCCGGCACCGCGGCCTCGAGCTCGTCGATGCGGCGCAGCAGGGCGCGGAACTCGAAGCGGCGGAACAGCTCCCCCATGGTCGCCCGGTCGGGCGGGTCCGCCAGCGCCTGAGCCAGGTCGACGTCCAGCGGGAGGTCGCGCTCGATCGTCGCCAGCTGCTTCGAGCGCTCCGCCTCCGCGCGGTGCTCGATCAGCGTCTGGCGCCGCTTCTCGCCCGGCACCGCAGCGACGTTGGCGTAGATGCCCTCGAGCGAGCCGAAGCGCACGAGCAGCTCCGACGCCGTCTTGTCGCCGATCCCGGGAACGCCGGCGATGTCGTCCGAGGTATCGCCCTTGAGCCCGATGAAATCAGGCACGAGCCGCGGCTGGATGCCGTAGCGGGCCTCCACGCGCTCGGGCGTGTAGACGTGCACGTCGGTCACGCCGCGCGGCGAGAGCAGCACGCTGACGTACTCGGAGACGAGCTGAAAGGCATCGCGATCGTGCGAGATCACGCAGGTCGCGATCCCCTGCTCGTCCGCGCGCAGGCTCAGCGTGCCGATCACGTCGTCGGCCTCGTAGCCTTCGAGCTCGACGTTGCGGTAGCCGAACGCCTCGACCAGTGGTCGCAGATACGGCTGCTGCTGCTTGAGCAGCGAGGGCGTCGGCTTGCGCGAGGCCTTGTAGCCGGGAAAGCGCTCCAGGCGGTGCACGGGCCTCGTGTCCCAGGCCACGATCACACCCTCCGGCTTGTAGTCGGTCAGCAGCCGCATGAGCATGTTCGCGAAGCCGAGCAGGGCGTTCGTCGGGAAGCCGTCGGTCGTCGCGAGCTCCTCGGGCAGTGCGTAATAGGCGCGGTACGCGAGCGAGTTGCCGTCGACCAGGAACAGCCTCGAGGCGCGCGCAGGCCCGTCGTTCAGATCGAGCTCGGAGGGCTTCGCGACCACCTCGGCATCGTGTCAGAACTGGTTTCAGCGGGAGCGTGTGTGGTCGGCGGGCTCGAAGCGAGCGGACTGCGCCCGACAATCAGCCCGTAAGCGATTCGAGACCGCCGAGCGCCGCGCTCATGCTGAAAACCAGTTCCGACACGCCCCTGCCCCGAAGCCTTGGCGGAAGGGCGATCGGGAGCGATACTGCGGCAATGAGCGGGCCTGCCAGCGGCAGCGTGGAGCTCGTGCTCGAGCGCGATCGCTTCGCGCCGGGCGAGGCCGTCTGCGGCAGCGTCACCCCGGGGCCGCACGTCTGGGCGATCGACCTCGTGCGCGTCGAGTCGTCGCCGGCCTCGACGCTCGAGTTCACGGTCGCGAGCGCCCAGCCGGGCCTGGACGGGGCCTTTGCGGTCACGGTTCCCGCGGATGCCCCGCCCAGTGTCGCCGGCAGGGCCTGCGCCCTGGTCTGGCGCGTGCGCGCCCGCACCAGCGAGCTGCCCAAGATCTCCGATCCGCGCCGGACGCTGGAGATCGCATGCCCGTCCTGACCGAGGCCGAGCGCCACGCCCTGGCGATGCGCCTGGTCGGCGATTTCGAGGCGCGGCGCTTCCACGTCGAGCTCGCGACCGCCGAGCTCGTCGGCGGAGGGACGATCAGCGGCCGGGTCCATCGCGATCGCGAGCTGGCTGCGGGGCCGATCGTGGTGCGGGCGCGCTGCGCGGAGGTCTGGCGCGAGGCGCCGCCGCGCCTGCCGATCGTGCCGGCCAACCGCTCGATGCGCATGCCGCGCTGGCACGACCGCACCCTGTGGTCGGAGGAGGTCGTGCTCGACGGGCTCTCCGAGGCCCACTGGGCCGGCTTTGCGTTCACGCTCCCGCCCGACCTGCCGCCCGCGGTCGAGGCGCGCTCCGTGGCCTGGCGCTACGAGATCGAGGCCCGCAGGCCCCTGCGGTTGCGGCCCGACGAGCGTGCGATCGCCGTGCCGCTCGGCTATCGCGCCATGCTGCTCGAGCCTGGCCTGCCGGTTCCGCTGCGGCTGGCGTGAGGAGCGATATCCACCGGGCAGCCGCGGTCGGCTTCGACCGGGCCGCCCAGGCCTACGAGCTTGGCCGCGCCGGCTATCCCGCCGCGGCCGTCGAGACGATCCTCGCCGTCGCGGGAGCCGCGCCAGGTCGGACGCTGCTCGAGCTCGGCGCCGGCACGGGCAAGCTCACACGCGACCTCGTCGGCAGCGGCGCGCGCGTGCTCGCGCTGGAGCCCGTCGCCGGCATGCGCGAGGTGCTCGCGCAGAACGCTCCCCAGGCCCAGACGCTCGACGCGGTCGCCGAGGCCATTCCCCTGGCCGAGGCGAGCGTCGACGCCGTGATCGCCGCGCAGTCGTTCCACTGGTTCGATCCCGAGGCCGCCACGGCCGAGGTTGCGCGCGTCCTGCGGCCCGGGGGCGCCGTGGCGCTGATCTGGAACCGGCGAGACGAGCGCGTGGCCTGGGTGCGGGAGCTCTCGCGGATCCTCGACGGGCACGCGGGCGACGCTCCGCGCTACCGCACCGGACTCTGGCGCCGCGGCTTCGACGCAAGCCCGGCCTTCGCGCCACTCGAGCTGCAGACCTGGCCGCACCGCGGGGACGAAGGGCGCGACGTCCTGCTCTCTCGCGTGGCCTCGATCAGCTTCGTGGCCGCGCTCGAGGAGGAGC
>JALYLC010000143.1 GCA_030774435.1 Actinomycetota bacterium | reverse complement strand
TGCTGCGCGGCGCGTCACGACAGGTGAGTTGAGGGCGCGCATCGGCATGCAGGGGTCAGACGAGGTGGGCGCGCTGGCGCGCGCCGTGGACGAGATGGCCGACGCGCTCAACGAGCGCATCGTGCGTGAGCGGCGCTTCGCAGCCGACACCGCGCATGAGTTGCGCACGCCTGTCTCGAGCCTCGTCACCGCGGCGGAGCTTCTACCCGCGGGGGAGATCGCCTCGATCGTGCGCGAGAGCGTCGACCGTCTGCGCCGCTTGATCGAGCAGCTGCTCGAGATCGCGCGCCTCGAGGGCAATCTCGACGCGGTTCAACTCGACAGCGTCGATCTCGTCAGCTTCGCACGCGCCGCGCAGCGCGTCTTTCCGGCGCTTGAGGTCGACGCCGAGCCGGAAGCGTCGACGGTCACCGACCTCGCGCGTCTCGAACGTATCGTCGCCAACCTGGCCGAAAACGCAGTTCGTTACGGGCGCCCGCCAGTCGTGCTGCGGGTGGCCGACGACATGCTGTCTGTGTCCGATCATGGCCCGGGCTTTCCTCCGCAGCTGCTGGCGCACGCGACCGATCGGTTCGCCGTCGGAGACACCGCCCGGGGAGAGGGCGTCGGACTCGGCCTCGCGATCGTCGCCGAGCACGTTCGCACGCTGGGTGCCGAATTGACAATCGCAAACGGCACTGCCGGCGGCGCCATCGTATCCGTACGTTTCCCACATGCACATTGCGTTCTGTCTCGCGACACAGAAGCGGAGATGCTGTGAGACTCCTCTTCGTCTGCATGCTGGTCGCCGCGTCAGCTGTCGCATGCGGGCAGAGCCGCGGTGTCCGACTCGAACGCGCAACAGCATCTTCGGATCGCCGCGCGCCGGCCGACGCACTGGTCGAGCTCGATCCAAAGACCGGGAGCGTGGCACACATCGTCCGGTTCGCTGATCCAGGCCCCATCGCCGTCAGCGGATCGTCCGTCTGGGTGGCGAGCCCGCCGAGGAGAACCGTATCCCGAATAGACGCGCACTCAGGCCGCCTCCTCGCAACGTCAAGCCTCGCCGCCACGCCGGTGGCGCTGGCGCCCGGGCCAGCGGGCTCCGTCTGGGTGCTCACCTCGGGCACCGCTCCCGCCGTCATCCAACTCGACGCAGAGACCGGGCAGGTCGCGAAGCGACTTGCGCTCGCGCCTTGCTGCCCCGGTCCGAGTGCGATCGCGAGCGCGCCGTCCGGAGCCCTCTGGGTGGCCGGCCGCGAGGGAGTGCTGCGAATCGATCCGAACAGCGGCGCCAAGACGCTCGTCGCGCCGCACCTGCGAGCGGTCGCAATCGCCGCGGGGCCTGGCGGGCGCGCGTTCGTCAGCAACGGCTGGGACACCGTTACCCCACTCCCCGCGGCAGGCAGGCCTGGCATCACCTTCAGATACAAGGGCAACGCCCGAGAATCGCCATCGACCCAGCCCACTGGTCTCGTCTACAGCCACGGCACCCTCTGGGCGGTCGACGGCGCGGCGAGCTCGGTGCTCGCTATCTCGCCGTCCTCGCTCGACTTGCGGATCGACCTTGACTCCGCGGTGGTTGCGGTGGGCCGAGGGCCGGCCGACATCGCCTCTGGCGAGGGCTCGGTCTGGGTTGCCAACCGCCGCGACGGCACGATCTCGAAGATCGACCCAGCCCGCGATCGCGTCACAATGACCATCCACCTCGGGTATCGCCCTGCCGGGCTCGCTGTCGGCGCCGGCGCGGTCTGGGCGACCACGCGGCGGGTGAGCGCCACGGCAGGTGCGACCGGCCTGCTTGCCTTCGACTATCGCGGTCAGATCTTCACGAGCTGGCCCGATGGCACTCATCGTAGTCAACTCACGCATGCCCGCTGGCCGCTGCAAGACATCTCGCCCGCATGGTCACCGGACGGGCGCCGCATCATCTTCATCCACGGTCGACACGGCGCGCAGTCAGGTTTCAAGCCGCTTGGTCTCTCGGTCATGAACGCCGACGGCTCCCAACAGCGACGGATTCCTCATACCAGCGACGCAGGGGGCGCCCCAGCCTGGTCGCCGGACGGAACACGGATCGCGTTCAGCCGGCACCCGGATCCCGGCTATATCTACACGATCGCACCCGACGGAACGCATCACACACGCATCGCACACCAACCCCCCAACAGTTGGGACCCCGCCTGGTCGCGCGACGGCATACAAATCGCATTCGACACGAACGCGCACACTCTCAACGGCTACATCGTCAACATCTACACGATCCGATTGGACGGCACCCACCTACGACGCATCACCAATATCCCCAGCCAATACCCAGCCTGGTCGCCCGACGGGCGCTGGATCGTCTTCACCCGTTACACGCCCGACGGCATATTCCTGGGCGAGTTCATAGCGCCGGCATCCGGCGGCCCTGGGGTGCGACTGCTCCCGCCGACTAACACCTATCACGACACTTCGGGCCGTTCCGTCGCCTCTTGGTCCCCCGACGGAACAGCCATCGCCGTGTCAGGGCAAGCCGACGCCTCCCCACCTGCTATCTACATCGCTAACGCTGACGGAAGCGGCCTCAGCTACGTCACTCGCGGCAACAACGCGACTTGGCGACCAGTGCCATAGTCACCCGCCCGGGCCGCGATGACCGTGCGCGACTAACGCCGATTGCGCGCTTCCCGCTGATCGTTACTTGGACGTTACTCACCAGCGACGGTGCCGTGACAGGCAGGGCGTAGGTTGCTTACCGCTGAGGTTCGTCACAAGGATGGGCCCGTGCAAAGGGAGGCGAAGATGCGTAGGATCGCGATTCTCGTCGGAACCATCGCGCTACTCGCGGGAGTACCGACGACGGCGAGCGCGACGGTCGAGAAGGTGGTTGCCAGCTGGTCCCAGCAATGCACCAGTCCGTCGATCTGCGGAACCGAGTTCCTGGGCGGGGAGTGGGGACACGGAACATTCGTGCGAGACACCGCAACCGGCGTCGCGACGGGTGAGGTGGAAGTCACCTTCGCCTTCCATGACGTTCAAGGCTCGGGCCCGCTGCACGCGACGTCGCATCTCAAGACCCACGTCACGCACTGGAGCGTCGGTGCCGGGTTCGATCCGGCGTTCGTGCCGAACATCGTGTTCGACGACTACTACTCGACGTTCACTGGTGGCAACGGCCTGTTTTTCGATGGCCCTCTCGCAGGCCCGCCTGTCGACAGCGAACACTGCTTCATCGGCTGTCCGCTGTACACCGAGATCCCGGCGGTCTCAGGACACTGGACAGAGAGTTCCTTCTTCGGCGTCGACCGGCTTCCCGGGTTCACCTACCAAGCCCAGGTCAAGGCCAGTTGATCACACGGCGCTGGGGCCGACCCGGCCCCAGCGCTGCCCGGCTCGAGACAACCCACCCGCCGCACGGGCGACGAGCATCTTTGCCCGCAAGCCCCGGGTCGATCGGCTCGATGCGGGCGGCAGTCTGCCGCGTCGAACACGCGTACAGGCTTGTCGGCGACTCGGCCGACCGCAGCGGCGAAGCGATCTTCAACGCGCGGGCATCGAATTCCACCTGACGGACTTGACGCCGAGCGAAAAGAACACGAAGTGAGAAGGCTACTTGGCGCTCGTGGCCGTCGGGGGAGGGTCGGGTACGACCGAACTCGACCCGTTCCGCGGTTCCGGCATCCAGATCACCGGAACCTGCGGCAACGTTTGGGGAACGCTGAGCGCTACTACTCGTTACAGCGTGTATCCGCCTAATCGCAACAGTTCGATCACCGCCGTGCAGACGGTGGACGGCGTCCTCACGACGGCGGCTGGCCACAGCCCGAATGCGTGCAATGGGGGGCCTGACAACGGCAGCACGATTTCGCGGCGAGTCGCACGCTGCTTTGACGGCGTGGGAGAACGGCGACGAATTCGAGTTC
>JALYLC010000142.1 GCA_030774435.1 Actinomycetota bacterium | reverse complement strand
GGGCGAACGGCACCTCGTCTGCGCTGGCGCTGAGGCGGAGGCGCAATCGCGACATGCGCGCATGGTCCCTGACCCGCAGCCGAGCCACTGCCTGGAGACGGGCAGCCTCGCGCTGCATATCTGGGAGAGCCGCGATGACGCCTCGCGGCGCATCGAGCTCGGTTGTTTTCCGCCTTAAGAGGCGTAGCGTGATTGGATGCGGCGGCAGGCATGACCGACGATTGCGATCACCGCGAGATCGAACGTTCGGCCGACTCCGCGCCCGATGACCCTGACCTGACCACCGCGCCGTACGGCCCGATCATTCAGCGCGGACGATGCCGTGCATGCCACGCAACGGTCAAGCGGAGATTTCGCCTTGACGGCTGGGGCCTTGGCAGGCCGACCAGGACGAGCACTGACAACCCCCGTGCTGGTGGACGAGATCAATTCTGAACTCGATCGTAGGCGCGCGTCGTGAGAGCGGTGGAGGTGCACGAGCTTGAAGTGGGCACGATCATTACGGTGTGGCCGGCGAGCACCGGCCGCGGCGGCGAGATCTATCTCCCTGTCCGCCCGTCGTTCGTCGTGCTTGAGACCGGCTTGTACCTCGTCAGCACTGACACCGATGCTCGGACCGTCAGGTTCCGCCTCTGTGCTGAATCCGGAGCCCCGCCGTGAGCCGGCCGGACGTGCTCGAGATCTACGACAGCGCCGGCGCATTAGTGCGTATCATCATCATGACTCGCGACGACGTCGACGCGACGAAATGGCACCTCGCGGATTCGATCTCGCTCGGCGGCCCTCATGCCGAGACAGCAGTGATCCGCTTCAAGGACGGCACCAGCGAGCCCCTCACGCCGTCGATGTTCGCAGCAGCGCCCCGATCAACACCATCTTCCTGTGAGCGAGATCCCGCATGATCGCTGCTTCGCGTCTATGCGCGAGCTCGACCAGCTCGCGGCGGACGATCCCGTGCGCGTGATGGATCTCCTCAACCTGAAAATCCGCGTCGGCGAGCGCGAGGCGTACATGGATGAGGTCGAGCTCTTGACCTCCGCCACCCGTCCGCCGCGCGCCTACTACGCCCTTCGGTGGCTTGACGAGCCCGTCGGCGGGTTCGAATGAGCGCGCCTGTCAACACGATCTTCCTATGAGCGACGATCACCCGATCGGTGCTTCACGTACTCGCGGACGGCGTGGTCGTGCCTCCGACCCCAACGGGTTCGTCGCGGCACGCGGCCACGCCGGCGCCGCGTGCCGCGAGCGGTGTTCTCTGGGTTAAGCTTTGTGCGATGAGTGACGATCGCGCGGTCAAGGCGCTGGAACGACGCCTGAATCGTCCGCTCGCACTCGCCCTCGCGGCGCTCGTCGTCTCGATCGGCGTGTTCTTCGCCGGCTTCATGCTCATCGTCGATTCGACGTCGCCCAAAGTCACCTTCAACCCCGAACTTGCCGTCACGACTCCGACCGCCGGGCATACGCGTGTCTTGCCAGTCAGCGTCGACCTGGGCGCGACAGGCACCACGGCCAGCGACACTGCCAGCGCTGCTCTCAAGGTCGTCAGACGCGGCGGAGAGGCGACGATCCCCGCCGTCATACCGAGTGGCGACGCCGGCCTGGCGGGATACCACCGGACTTCGTCGTCGAGCCAGACGCGCGCCGCCACGACAGCGGCCAAGTCGACGACGACGAAGCCGAAGACCGTGAAGCGCGCGATCTCGATCGGCGCCGACAGCGGGCCGTAGCGCGCGCGTCACGCTTCGCCCTCCAATCTGCGCGCCGCTCGCTCGAGTCTCAAAGAGGTAGAAGCCGACGGCGCTTCCGAGTACGCTCAATGCGATGGCAGGCAGGTCGCGAAGAAGAATCCTTCCTGCTCGCACCATGGCGGTGATCCTCTTGGCTGGGGCCGTCTGCGTTTACTCCCGAGGAGGGAACTGCCGCTCGTAGCACCGCCGCGCGCGGCGCGCCGCGCTTCGGAACCGAGGAGGTCAGGATGGCGATCAAGGAACAGCTTGGGCGGATCGATCGGGCGCAGGAGAGTCATGAGAAGCTGGCGGTCGCGGCGGCGACGGTCAAGAAGTACGGCGAGG
>JALYLC010000141.1 GCA_030774435.1 Actinomycetota bacterium | reverse complement strand
GCTACATAGTGCACGTGGGCATCGCGGTGCTGCTCGTCGGGGTGGCGGCGTCGACCGCCTTTCAGCACGTGCGCGACCTTCGCATGAGGCCCGGCGACACGGCGCGCGTGGGGGGCTACGACATCAGCTACCGAAGACCGACGAGCGCGTTCAGCGCGGAAAAGATGACGCTCGGCGCGGTTCTCGACGTGTCGAAGCGCGGCCGGCACGTGGCCACGCTGGTACCGAGTCGCGGGTACTACCCGTCGCTCGACGAGGCGAGCTTCGGACGCATCGGCCGCTTCTTCAACGGCGAGTCCACCAGCGAGCTTGGGCTCCGTGCCAGCCTCACTCGCGATATCTGGACGGCGGTGCAGCCCGACCTCTCGGCGGTCGAGCCGATCATCAAGGATGCCGACCGCCGCTTCCCCGATGCCAACTCGCAACTCGAGGGCTTTGTGGTGTCGACAGTGGTGCGCCGCTACATGCAGGCCGCCCCCGTCGCCGACTTCCGGCTGATCGTGTCGCCACTGGTGGCGTGGATCTGGATCGGTGGGGTGATCGTGGTCGGCGGAGCGATGGTGGCGCTGTGGCCTGCTCCGCGCCGGGTACGCCGCCGCGTGGCGGCGGCACCGGCCGCCACACGTGAACACCCGGGCTCGAGCGCCGCCATCTAGGAGGTAGGGATGTCGGCCCGGGATCCGGCGCTCCTGCAGAGCTATCGAGCGCGGCGGGTCAGCCTCTGAAGCAGGCCCCGCCGCTCCCAGACCACGCTGTCCATCGCCTCATGGACGTGTGCGTTGTCGGCGGCGACGAGTGCGCGAGCGCTTGCTTGCACATCTGTGCGCACCGTGCCGTCGCCGCTCGCCTCGCTGCGCGCCTGCCGGGAACCGCCCTGGTGAGAAATCGCGTCCATCTCCATGCCTTCCTCTCGATGATCTGTCGACGATCATCGAAGCAGTGCGTCCCAAGAGTCTCCGGAGATGTTGCTGGGAATCGTGTGAGTGCCGCGACCCTGGCGGCTCAGCCGCGCTCCGTTCGCGAATGCCGAGAAGCCCGCCCTACGCGATGTAGGATGGGCTTCATAAGGCGATCCCAACACCCCGACGAGCCACCAAGTAAAACTCTAAGAAGGGGCGCCGAGCGGGTCGTGCGCCGCCCGACTTCAGAGACGGATCGCGGACACCCCGATCCGAGGCGAGCCGTTGCCGCCGATCCTCCTAGGGCGTGTTCTAGATGTGGGTACTTCGGACGGCCGGAGCAGGCGTTCATGGTGAACTTCCGCGTCGCCGATCTGGACGCGATGCTGGCCCAGTTGCGCTCGGCTGGAGTCGAGGTGATCGATGCGCTGGAGGAGTCGGAGTACGGGCGCTTCGGATGGGCGGTCGATCCTGAAGGCACCCGGTTTGACATCTGGGAACCTCCGCCGGGCCGCTGACAGCCGAGGCCGCAGGAGCGTCACCGTTGGCCCAGTGCCGACGGCGTCACAGCCAGTCGTTGATCGTCGCAATGACCACGGCGGCCTCGTAGCGGCAGGCGAGCTTGTCGTACCTTGTGGCGACTGGGCGGTGGCGCTTGAGTCGGTTGATCCCGCACTTCACCGCTTGCCGTTCCCGATAGTCACTGCTCATCCCGGCCTCCCTGATTGGGGTACGAGCGGCAGTCGAGGCTCACCCCCGGTTCGTTACAACGCCGGGCCTCTGCAGGAGTGTCGTGGCGCGCGATCGCGCACTGGCGGACGCCTGCGCCTCGTCCTTCGCGAGCGTGTCGGCCTTGACCGCGCGTACGCTCGCTTGGACGGTCTCCCTGCAGCTCGCTGGCTGGCGTGCCTGCGCTCCCGGCGATCGTGGACGAAGGCAGGAGCGACCAACACCACAGGCCTCCGCGACTCACTAGTTGAAGACGCGCGTTAGCCTCGATTCGCCAGTACCGCAGGCCGTCGGGGTTTGAGGCGCGGGCTGAAACGTCCGCCTGAGCAGGGAGAGTTGTGGTTGTCGAGACCCTTCTCTCCCGCTCAGGAGGCGCACCTTGAAGGTGATGGGACGTTGCAGCATCCAGAAGGTAGAAGTCCGTGCGGACGGCACGGGTCTGTCGTCGCGTGCGGGGACGGCGTTGCTGCCGTTGGCGGCGGACCGGCTGGGGCTGACCGACGCGCTGGGATGGGCGCTGGCTGAAACGCGCGAGCGCCGCTCGGCGCACGATCCCGGGCGGGTGTTCTGCGATCTGGCGGTGACGCTGGCCGACGGCGGACGCTGCGTCTCGGATCTGGTCGCGTTGGGCTCCCAGCCGGCGCTGTTCGGGGACGTCGCGTCGGTCTCGACGGCGCGGCGAGTGCTGCTGTCGGTCGGCGAAGCTGAGCTTGACCGCCTGCGCGCGGCGCGCGCTCAGGCCCGCGCGCGGGCGTGGGCGGCCGGCGCCGCACCCCGGGAGGTCATCCTCGATTTCGACGCGACGCCGATCACCGCGCATTCCGATAAGGAGCTCGCGGCCGGTCACTACAAGGGCGGGTTCGGGTTTCATCCGCTGCTGGCGACGTGCGGCCGCGAGGTGCTGGCCGCGATCCTGCGGCCCGGCAACGCGGGCGCCAACAACGCCGACGATCATCTGGAGGTCTTCGAGCTCGCGCTCGAACAGCTCCCGCACGCGGCGCTGGACGGGCCGATCCTTGCGCGCTCGGATTCCGCCGGCGCCAGCCACGCGCTGGCCGACGCGTGCCGCGAGACCGACGTGCGGTTCTCTTTCGGCTACGCGATCGACGAGCGCGTGCGCGCGGCGATCCTGACCTTGCCCGCGGCCGCGTGGCGGCCCGCGATCAACGGCGACGGCAAGCCGCGCGAGGGAGCGTGGGTGGCCGAGCTGACCGGCCAGGTCGCGCTTGACGCGTGGCCAGAAGACTCCCGGCTGATCGTCCGCCGCGAGCGCCCGCACCCCGGCGCGCAGCTGAGCTTCACCGACGTCGACGGGCACCGCTTTCAGTGCTTCATCACCGACCAGCAAGGCGACGATCTCGCCGCCCTGGAGGCCCGCCACCGCGCCCACGCGATCGTCGAAGACCGCGTCCGCGAACTCAAGAGCACCGGCCTGGGCAACCTCCCGTTCTCCGCGTTTGCGCCCAACCAGGCATGGCTGGAAGCCGCGCTCTGCGCGCACGACCTGACCGTCTGGACCCAAGTGCTGCTGTTCGACGGCGAGCACCGCGTCTGCGAGCCCAAGCGGCTGCGCTACCGGCTGCTGCACGTCGCCGGTCGCCTGACCCGCCATGCCCGCCGGCTCACGCTGCACCTGCCCGCCGACTGGCCCTGGGCCGCCGCCATCGCCAAGGCGTTCAAACGCCTCGCCGCGCTGCCCGCCTGACCGCCCCGCGCTCTCGACGACCCCGCCCAGCACCCCGGCCCGCGCCGGCCCGACGCGCTGCGCCGCACCGCACCGCGAACCGGCGATCGCAGGCGCCCGGCACCCCGGGCAACGCTCACCACGACCGGCAAACCACGCTCACTCACCGAAAACCCGACGCCACCGCCCAGCGGACCCGCTCGAAGGGCTTGCCGGCGAATCGAGGCTAGGCGATCTTGACTGTGTTGTTGATGGGCAGCTGACGGACTCGTGTT
>JALYLC010000140.1 GCA_030774435.1 Actinomycetota bacterium | reverse complement strand
GTCGCCTCATCTCGACCTTCATCGCGCGACGCGAGTTCGGGATCTTCCTCGTCCTCGTCGCGCTGATCCTCTATTTTAACGCGCGCAACAGCGCGTTCACGGGACACCAGAACTGGGCCACGCTGGTCGAGTACGGGTCGCCCATCCTGATCGCAGCGGTCGGCGAGACGATGCTGCTGATCTGCGGCGAGATCGACCTCTCGGTCGGGCACGTCTACGCGCTCGCACCGCTCGTGCTCTACAAGGTCGCCGAGCACGGCTGGCCGCTGATCGCCGGTCTCGCAGTCGGCCTCGCAGTGGCCGCGCTGGTCGGGCTCGTCAACGGCCTGGTCACGGTGTATTTACGCGTGCCCAGCCTGATCGTCACGCTCGGGATGTTCAACGTGCTCAACGGCATCTCGCTCTTGATCTCCAGCGGCTCCCAGCAGCTGACCCCCTCGGGACCGAACTTCGGCAAGATCTTCGGCGTCGGCGACTACCACACGTTCTACTGGGCGTTCGGGATCATGCTCGTGATGCACTTCGTGCTCACGATGACGCCGTGGGGCCTGCATACGATCGCGGTCGGCGGCAACCGCATCGGCGCCAGCGAGAGCGGCGTCAACGTGAACTGGATTCGCATCGGCAACTTCGTCATGTGCAGCGTCCTCGGTGGCTTCGCGGGCATCCTGACGGCACAGCACATCGGTACGACCGACCCGCTGCAGGGCGGGACGGGGTTGATGTTCTACGGCGTCGCCGGTGCCGTGATCGGCGGCACCGCGCTGATGGGCGGCTCCGGCACCGTGCTCGGCTCATTCATCGGCGTGGCCGTGCTCACCGTGCTCAACAACGGCTTCACGCTGATCGGCGTCGACGCGTTCTACAACGACCTCTTCATCGGTACCGCCATCCTGCTCTCGATGGCGCTCGGGTACGTGATCGCTCGCGTCCGCGGGAAGCCCGTATGAACGTCGTGGAGCCGGCCGCGGTGGAGCCCACCAGCGCACCCGACGACGTGCTCCGCGTCGAGCACCTCGCCAAGAGCTTCGGCGCGATCACCGCGCTGCGTGACGTCAGCCTGCACCTGCGCAAGGGCGAGGTGCTCGGGCTGATCGGCGACAACGGCGCGGGCAAGTCGACGCTGGTCAAGATCCTCTCGGGCTACCACCAACCCGACGCGGGCGAGATCTCGCTGTTCGGCCAGAAGGTGCATCTGAAGTCGGTCATCCACGCCCGCTCGCTCGGCGTCGACACCGTCTACCAGGATCTCGCTCTGGTGCCCGGGCTGTCCGTGTTCCACAACATGTTCCTGAAGCGCGAGCACACGCGCTTCAGCGTGCTCGACAACGGCTCGATGCGCGCGCGTGCGCGCGCACACCTCAACTCACTCGGCGTCAACATCCCGGACGTCAATGCCGAGGTCGCGACGCTCTCGGGCGGCCAGCGCCAGGCCATCGCCGTGGCTCGGTCGGTGTTCTCGGACGCCAAGATCATCCTGCTCGACGAGCCGCTCGCGGCCATGGGCGCCAAGGAGGGTGGGCTGATCATCAAGCTGATCCGCGAACTGCGCGAGCGCGGCGACGTCTCCCAGATCGTGATCGCGCACAACTACCTGCACGTGCTCGAGACCTGCGACCGGGTCTGCCTGCTGCAGAACGGCCGCATCACGTTCGACTCGCCCAGCGCCGAGACCTCGGTCGAGGAGCTGCTCACGCTCGTGGGGGCGGAATACCGGGTACCCGACGCTTGAATGGCGGTACGCACGACGGCGACGGCCTGAGCGCCGCGGTCCAGCCCGCGACCTCCGGGCTGGCCGAGCACGTCTACCTGCTGCTCAAGGCCGACGTCATCAACGACCAGTTCCGGGCCGGCGATCGCATCGTGATCGAATCGGTCGCGATCCGCCTGGGCGTCAGCCCCACTCCGGTGCGGGAGGCCCTGGCCCGCCTGGCCGGCGAGCAGCTCGTCGCCTTTCGCGCCTACGTGGGCTACTCCGCGCTGCCGCCGCTGTCCGTGACCGAGCTGCGCGACCTTTTCGAGGCGCGTGAGGTGATCGAGTGCGCGGGCGCCGTTCGCGCCTGCGAGCGCTCGACCGACGCCGATCTCGAGCGCCTGCGCGAGATCGACGCGCGCATCAGGGCCGGCCACTACGGCAAGGAGCGCTACAGCGAGTTCGTCTCGTTCGTCAACGACAACCAGCGCTTCCACGAGACGCTGCTCGACGCCGCGCGCAAC
>JALYLC010000139.1 GCA_030774435.1 Actinomycetota bacterium | reverse complement strand
TGCGATGAGCAGATCGGTACCGGCGCCGCAACCGAGATCGAGCACGACCGAGCCGGGCTCGACGTGCCCCAGGATCCAGTGGTTGGCGACGCCGGCGAAGCTCTCGACGGTGGGCTCGGGAACGCGCGAGAGTTCGGGCTCGGGGTAGCCGAGGTCCTGCGCCCACGCCCGGCCGGTGGGGAAGATGAAGTCCTGGTCGGTGTCGGTGGAGACGTCGCTGTAGGTCTTTCGGATCTCCTCGCGCAGGATGCCGACATCGACGGGGAGGTCGGTTTGGCTCATGCGACGCTTGCGACGTCGTAGGCGTCGGCGGCCACCCGCGCGCGGATCTGCTCGTCGCTGCGGTCCATCTCGGGATGGTCGCGGTCGACGTGCTCGCGGGAGAGGCGGAACAGCTCCTCGTCGTCGGTGGCCTCGACGTGGTGTCCGCATGGGCATTCGATGGCGCGCATCTGGTCCTCCTGATCGGTCACGCGACTCCGGCGGGGACCGAAGGCTGGTCGGCGAGTCGCCACTCCGGCCAGCCCTCCTCGAGGCGTCGGGCGCTGCGGCCGGCCGCCTGCAGCTGCCGGACCGCCTCGTGGGCGTACGCGCAGAACGGGCCGCGGCAGTACGCCACGACCTCGCGGTCGGCCGGCAGCTCCGCCAGCCGCTCCCGCAGCTCGTCCAGCGGAATCGAGCGCGCCCCGTCGATGTGGCCGGCGGCGAACTCCTCGCCGGGCCGGACGTCGACGAGGACGACGTCGCCGCGGCGGAGACGCTCGATGAGCTCGTCGCGGCCGATCGCCTCGACGTCCTCGCCGAGATACTCGCGCGCCGCGCGCTCGACCTCGGCCAGGCGGGCGACGGACGCGTCGCGCAGCGCCAGCCAGACGCTCAGCGCTTCATGCCCTGCGAGCGCGTAGCGCACGCTCGTGCCCTCTCGCGCGCGCCTGACCATGCCCGCCGCATGTAGCGCCTGCAGGTGCTGGGAGGTGTTCGCCATCGACTGCTCGCTCGCCTTCGCGAGCTCATCCACGGTTCTCGGCGCCTGGGCAAGCAGGTCGAGCAGCTCCAGGCGCCGCGGGCTGGCAAACGCCTTGCCCATCAACGCGATGGCCTCGAACAGCGCGTCCTTCTCGGCACGTCCACTCACGTTGACTATTCAATAGATCACTTGATAACTTGTCAAGCTCTTTGTCGCTCGTCGAGTCGCCTGCCGCGTGAGGCCGCGCCGGGCGAGGAATAAGGCAGCACTCCGACCCTGGAGGTGGCGGGTGGCTTCAAGTAGACGACGCTGTCGTCTGCAGGTTCGGCGCCGGCGGTGGTCGTGTGCAGCTCGTGGGTGGGGCGAGAGGGAACAGCCAACCGGGGGTGGGGCCGAGACGAGTCATGTAATGCATGGGTGAGTGGGAGCAGCGGGCGTTGGTGGCGCGGGAGCGCCGAGGGCGGGTTGAGGCGCGGCGCGATCGGGAGGTGCTGGCGTGGATCGCGCGGTTTCGGTTCGTGACGGTGGAGGTGTTGGCCGAGCGGTTTTCGACGAGTGTGCGGCGCGCGGATTCGCGGGTGAGCGCGCTTGCGGTGGTCGGGCTGGTGGAGTGCCGCAAGGACAGCGTGGGTCAGCGGCGAGCGGTGTTCGTCAGTCGCCGCGGGGCGGTGGAGTTGGGGTTGCCGCCGCGGCGTGCGCCGCGTCCGGAGGTCCACCGCACGCACGAGTTGGCGATCGCGCGTCTCGCGGCGCGCATCGAGCGCGACCGACCGGACGGGCGCGTCTTCACCGAGCGCGAGGGCCGGCGCCTTGAGGCCGGTGGGGAAGCTCGGTTTAGCGTCGATGTGATCGAGCCGCGCGGTGCTCGTCAGCGGCGCTGGCCCGATCTGGTGGTGGAGGTGGGGGCGTCGCGGGTGGCGCTTGAGATCGAGATCGCGGCGAAGACGACCGAGCGCCTGGCGCGCATCGTCAGCGCCTATGCCACTGCAGGGGTGTTCACCGAGGTGCGGTTCTTGGCGGCGTCGGCGCCGCTCGCGCTGCGCTTGGCCGCGTTGTGTGAGCGCGCCGGGGGTCAGGTGCCGGTGCTGGCCGGCCGTGCGACCGTGCTTCGGGTCGCGCCGTGGCCGGGCGCCGAGGCGTCGAAGCTTGCGCGCATCGAGTCGGTGCTCGCTCGCGGGTCTTGATTCCGCACCCGGTGTCCGCTGCGTGAGCGTGACCGGGCTGGTGCAGCGCGCGCGCCTTCGATGGCATGCCGGTTCGTGATCCGTCGGCCTGGAAACCACGATCGTGCGGGTACTCGCGGTGGGAGTCGCGGGGCTTGGCGCTCCGGCGCTGCTGGCCGGAGCGGCGGGCGCCGAGCTGCTGCGTCGCCGGGGCTTGCGCTGGACATGGTGGGCCATGCCGGCGCTGCTCGGCCTGCTCGGCTGCGTCGTGCTCGGACCAGGGGTCGTCCGGTCGGCGCCGGCATGGATCGCCGCGCGGGACGCGGTGGCCGACCAACCGGACGGTGTCCTGCGTCGCGGCGGCGCCGAGCATCGGCGTCGAGTCGATGATCTGCTCGGCCGTCCCGTCCAGCAGCCCGACCTCCTCGGCCAGCCGCAGCGTGTTCTCCAGCGCCAGCTGCTCTTTGCCGTGCAGCAACAGCCGCGCGCGAAACCTGGTCAGCGACGTCGGATGCCAACCCTGATGATCAACCGCCAGCCCGAGCGCGACCTTCCAGCGCAAATCCCAGGCGACCGCCTCCATCGCCTGCTCGTCCGACGCGCCGGTCCGATGCTGAAGCAGCATCACCCTGGAACAATGACGGCCGGATCGACGGCCGACCCATCCGCTGCGAGTAGCACTCAGCGAAATCCTCGACGCGCACGATCCGGCGCCCGTGCTCGGCCAGCAAGCCGAAAAACGAGCCCTCCGGCAACGGCCGCACCAACACCGCCGCATCGAACATCCCGACCTGACCGGACTCCGTCACGAGCATGCCCCAAAGGGTCTTAAACCGCTCGGACGGAGCCTCGACTATTTCAGGAGTCTCCTAGCCGGAGTGCAGCGCTGCCGTGCAGTCGATGTGCGGCTTGCCGCCGATGATGTTCACGGTGAACGTGCCTTGGCCGCGAAGTTGCGTGTACGCACCGGTTCCGCCGTCGATCCAGCACAGGTTCTGGCTCTGTGACTGGTTGAACTCAAGGAGGAACCGGATATCGATTGTCCCGGCGCTGCCCGTCAGCGTGATGAAGAAGTTGATCGATCCCGTCGTGGGTGCTGGGAGGCCCCCGAGAATGACGTTGTTGGCCGTCCACTGACCGGAGTCGCTAAATACGGGTCCGGTCGAGGACCAGCCGTCGGGTGGACCACCAGGGTAGGCACGCACTAGCGAGATCGTCTGGGTCGCCGGGGTCGTTGCCGCGGCTGGACTACTCGCAATGAGGCCCGCACACAGAAGGACAAGCAGCGCCGACTGCACTGTGACCGCGGCCACGAGAAGCTCCCCACTGGTGGCCACGTAATTCCCCACCCGTCCGG
>JALYLC010000138.1 GCA_030774435.1 Actinomycetota bacterium | reverse complement strand
CATCCATAGCTGACGCGGCTGGTAGGCGCGTCCGCTCATACCGTAGTTGCCAGCGCCGAAGCTTCCACCGATGATGACGGTGAACTTCGGAACGACACTGCAAGCGACCGCCGTCACCATCTTCGCGCCGTCCCTTGCGATTCCGCCGGCCTCGTACTCCTTGCCGACCATGAATCCGGCGATGTTCTGCAGGAAGACGAGAGGGATCCCGCGTTGGTTGCAGAGCTGGATGAAGTGCGCGGCCTTTAGCGACGACTCGCTGAACAGCACGCCGTTGTTTGCGACGATGCCGACGCGGAAGCCCTCGATCCGCGCGAAGCCGGTAACGATCGTTGTTCCATAGAGCGCCTTGAACTCGTGGAATCGCGAGCCGTCAACTAGGCGCGCGATCACCTCATGCACGTCGTATTGCGTGCGGATGTCCCGCGGGATGATCGCGTGGAGATCACGCGCGTCATACGCCGGGGGCTCAGGATCGACGCGCTCTTCGCCCCAGAAGATCGGCCGGTCGAACTGCGCGACCATGTCGCGCACGAGGTCGAGTGCATGGCGATCGTCCAGCGCGAGATGGTCCGCGACGCCAGAGACGCGCGTATGAACGTCGGCGCCCCCTAGCTCCTCGGGCGTCACGTCCACTCCTGTCGCGGCTTTTACGAGTGGCGGCCCGCCGATGAAGATCGTGCCCTGTCCTTTAACAATGACCGTCTCGTCGCTCATCGCCGGGACATAGGCGCCGCCCGCCGTGCAGGAGCCCATGACGGCCGCGAGCTGCGGGATCTTCAGCGCCGATAGGCGCGCTTGGTTGTAGAAGATGCGTCCGAAGTGATCGCGGTCGGGGAAGACCTCGTCCTGCCGCGGCAAGAACGCGCCGCCCGAGTCAACGAGGTAGATGCACGGCAGGTGGTTCTCGAGCGCGATCTCCTGCGCGCGCAGGTGCTTCTTCACCGTAAGCGGGTAATAGGAGCCACCCTTCACGGTTGCGTCGTTCGCGACGATGACGCAGTCGGTCCCGCTCACGCGGCCGACGCCGGTGATGATCCCCGCACCGGGCGCCTCGTCGTCGTACATCCCGTTCGCCGCGAGCGCTCCGATCTCAAGGAACGGCGTGCCCGCATCGAGCAGCGTCTCGACGCGCTGGCGGGGGAGCAGCTTGCCTGCGGCGAGGTGGCGATCGCGCGAGCGCGCCGGGCCGCCCTCACGGACCTTCGCGAGCTTCGCGCGCAGCTCGTCGACGAGCACGGTCATCGACTCGCGGTTCGCCTTTGCCTCGGGAGAGGACGCGTCGAACGCGGTCGGGATCAACGTCACGTCGCCGCCGATGCTAGGCAAACGCGAGTTGTGCTGCTCATACGCCTGATAAGGATGACGCGCGGCTTAAGGCGACGTTCAAATTGCGTGCTAAACCAGCCGGCCGCGCGCCTAGGAGGGACCACCTGCTTCAGGCCTTGGGTTACCGCGACTTCCGCCCTGGCCGGACTCGCGAACGGCATGTTGCAGAGCACGATTGCCGACGAGTACCGCGGCCGCGTCATGAGCTCGTTCTCCTTCCAGTTCATCCTGCTGACGCCGGCCGGGCAGCTGATCCTCGGCGCGCTCGGGACGCCGCTCGGCATCCACGCCGCGCTGATCGCCGCGTGCGCGGTCGCGTTCGTCGTTGGTCTGTTCGGGATGATCCGGGTGCATGTCGTGCGCGACTGGCATCCGGTGCGCGAGCCGGCGTCGCCGCCGGTGGCGCCGGCCGGCCTTACGCCGAACATGACCCTGGGCGAGGCGACCGCGCTTAAGTAGAGCTCCAGTCGAAAGCGCTTGTGTAACGATTCTGAAAGTGCGATAAGGAGACGATAAGGAGACTCGGAGCCTGTCTCTGATGATCAAGGCAGCGTGGCGTCTCTCCACCTTGCTCCTGGCTCCGAGATTTCGCCCAAACGATCCCGTCCGGCGCTGCGGCGCGTCCTGAGTCTGTGACCCGCGTCAGGAGGCTGGTGTGGTCGACCGGGAGGACGACCTGGTCAGTCGCCTGAGTAGCTGCGCTCGGCCAATAGAGCGTCCCTGATAAGGCCCGGAAGATTCGCCGTCGTTCGCACCCGAGGTGCGATGGCGGCGGTTTCTTGTCCGCGAATCTTCGCACTGCTGAAAGAGGAAACGGAGGAAAGCATATGACTCGCCGTCACACGCTCAATGTTCGCACTACAGGCTTCGTCCCCGATACCAATCGCGTCGCCGGCGCCACGTCCACGACCTACTGCCTGAACTGCGGCCTCATGACGACTCAGATTTTTCAGGCCAGACGCATCCGCGGTCGGTCGTTCGTCAGCTGGCGCTGCAACCGGTGCTCGTACGAAAACCACCGGCGGTAGAGCTGATCCCCTTCGAGCTTTCGATCGAGGTCGCCCCGACGCGACCTGGCGGAGAACGCACCGCGACAGAAAGGAAGCAAGTGTGCTCAGGGATTTGGAACGGTTGCTCGAGCGCAAAGGCTGCGTTTTGATCCGTAGGACGAGGCATCGCATCTGGAAGACACCAGGCGGTCAGATTCTGGTGCTTCCGAGCACGTCTAGCGACTGGCGGGCGGAGCGGAATGGTCGCGCTGCGGCTCGCCGGGCTGGCCTCGATTTGTGAAATCGCAGACCAAGGCGGCGGTCGTGGCGGCTGTTCTCAACTGACTCTTGTCGCGCATCGGTAGGCTTTCCACATCGA
>JALYLC010000137.1 GCA_030774435.1 Actinomycetota bacterium | reverse complement strand
GCTCCGGACGCACCGCGGCCGCCCGGCGCGTCGTCGCTCATCGGCGCGGTGCTGGCCTGCGTCGCGCTCGCGCTGGTCGGCCCGCTCGTCGAGGAGCTGCTGTTTCGCGGCCTGCTCACGGCCGCCTTTCGCCGGCGCTTCGGCCCGATTCGCACGGCGTTGCTCACCGCGGCCTTGTTCGCGCTCGCGCACGTGCTGCCCCGCGTCATCCCCGCGGTCTTCATCCTCGGCCTCGCACTCGCGCTCGTGTACGAGCGCATCGGCAGCACGCTCCCGGGCATGCTGGTTCATTGCATGTACAACGGAATCGCCGTCGCGGCGGCGCTGACCCACCACTGACGGCTCGATGCTCTACCCTGCCGCTCCGTGAGCGACCAGGGCAGCGATCCGAGGGTGCGGGCAGCGCGGGAGCGCATCTCGGCTGTCGACGGCCGGCTCGTCGCATTGCTGAACGAGCGCCTCGAGCTCGTGCGCGAGCTGCATGCCTACAAGCGCGCGCAGGGCTATTCGATGGTGGATCCGGCTCGCGAGCAGCGCCTGCTCGACGAGCTGGTGGCGTCGAATCCGGGCCCGCTCAGCGATGCGGAGCTGCGCGAGTTCTGGGCCGGCCTGCTCGCGCTGCTCACGCGCGAGGCCGCGCGTCTGCTCGACGGCACCTGAGGCTCCGGCGCCGCTACTCGTCGCGCAGGAAGTCGTCCGGCGACAGCTCGTCCAGGAAGCGCCGGAAGTCCTCGACGACCTGCTGCTCGCTGGGCGGGCGCTCCGCTTCGACGGCGGACTCCTCGATCACGTCTTCGGCCGCGAAGATCGGGGCGTCGGCCCGCACCGCCAGGGCGATGGCGTCGCTCGGGCGCGAATCGAGCTCGACGTCCTCGCCGTTGATGCGCAGGGTGATCATCGCGTAATAGGTATTGTCGCGCAGCTCGGTCACGGCCACGCGCAGCACCGACGCGCCGACCAGGTCGACGAGCGACTGCAGGAGGTCGTGCGTCATCGGGCGCGGCGGATCGCTGCCCTTGAGCTTGGTGAGGATCGCGTTGGCCTCGCCCGAGCCGATCCAGATGGGCAGCACACGGCGACCGTCGGACGTGCGCAGGAGAACGATCGGCTGCCTGCCCACGCTGTCGTACGAGACCCCGTAGACCGTCATCTCCTGCATGCGCCCTGAGTCTACCGCCGGGCAGGCGGGCGCGGCAGGATTCGAACCTGCGACCATTGGCTTAGAAGGCCAGCGCTCTGTCCACTGAGCTACGCGCCCGGGGGCACCGCGCGCCCGTCGCTGCCCGGGGTTGCGGATCCGAGTGGGCGATCGTGGATTCGAACCACGGACCTCCTCCTTATCAGAGAGGCGCTCTAACCGACTGAGCTAATCGCCCGGACAGCCGACGAGGATACCAGGAAGCTTTCGGCAGCCCCCCGCCCGACCGAGACCGGTCAGGTAGCGGCGTCGAGCGCGGCCAGGCGCTCGACCAGGCCTGCCAGTTGTGCTGCCGAGCGCAGCCGCAATTCGACCCGGCAGCCGGCGCGATCGGGCGCCACGCGAGCAGCAACTCCGAGCGTGCGGTAGATCCCGTCGACGGCGTCGTTGGCGAGCCCGGCATCGAACCAGTCGGGAGCGCTGGGCGAGCGCCGCGGCGCAGCCCGGCCCTGGGTACGCGCGAGGGCCTCGGTCTGGCGGACGCTGAGCCCGCCCGCGACCACGGCCCGTGCCGCCTCGCGCCGCTCGTCCTGCCCTTCGATCTGCAGAAGCGCCCGGCCGTGGCCCTCGCTCAACTCGCCCCGCTCGAGCAGCGCGAGCACCTCGTCGGGCAGGCCCAACAGGCGCGTCGCGTTCACGACCGCCGTTCGACTGCGACCGACTGCCGTCGCGACCTCGGCGTGCGAGAGCCCGAACTCGTCCTGCAGGCGCGCGTAGCCCCGCGCCTGCTCGACCGGGTCGAGATCGGCGCGTACGATGTTCTCGACGAGCGCGAGCGCGAGCGACGTGCGGTCGTCGGCCTCGCGCACCAGCGCCGGCACGGTCGTCAGCCCCGCCGCCTGGGCGGCGCGCCAGCGGCGCTCGCCCGCGATCAGCTCCCAGCCCTGGCCGACTCCGCGCACCAGGATCGGCTGCACGATGCCGTCGCGGCGCACGCTCTCGACCAGTTCGGCAAAGCGCTCCTCGTCGATGCGCGCCCGGGGCTGGCGCGGGTTCGGAGTGATCTGGTCGATCGGGATCTCGCGCAGCGAGCCGTGCGCGCGTGTCTGCGGCTCGCCGAGCAGGAGCGCGAGGCCCTGCCCGAGCCCGCGTCGCGGCGGAGCGCTATCCACGTTCGACGACCTCGAGCGCGAGGCGATAGTACGCATCTGCGCTGCGCGAGTTCGGGTCGTACTGGGTGATCGGCAGTCCGTAGCTGGGAGCCTCTGCGAGACGCACCGAGCGCGGCACCACGGAGGTGAAGACCTTGGGGCCGAAGTGCGTGCGCACCTCGCGCTCGACGTCACCCGACAGCCGGGTGCGGCGATCGAACATCGTCAGCAGCAGGCCGGTCAGCGCGAGCCCGGGGTTGAGCGCGCCGCGGATGCGCTCGACGCTCTCCAGCAACTGCGCCAGACCCTCGAGTGCGTAGTACTCGCACTGCACGGGCACGATCAGCCGGTTGGCGGCGGCGAGCGCGTTGACGGTGAGCAGGCCGAGCGACGGCGGGCAGTCGAGGATGACGTACGGGTACGCGTCGCCGATCGATGCGATCGCGTTCCCGATCACGGCGTCGCGGTTCTCCCGCTCTGGCAACTCGAGCGCGGCCGCGGCCAGATCGGGGTGCGCGGGCGCGAGATCCAGTCCGGGGATGCGCGTTGGGACGACGATGTCGGCGAGCGCGACGCCGTGCAAGAGGTCGTAGGTCGACCAGGGCGTCGAGCCCGCACGGACGCCGAGGCCGCTGGAGGCGTTGGCCTGCGGATCGAGATCGATGACGAGCACGGGCGTGCCCGCCTCTGCCAGGCACGCGGCGACGTTGATCGCGGTCGTCGTCTTGCCGACGCCGCCCTTCTGGTTCGCCACTGCGTAGATGCGCGACATCGCCGGGATCCTACCGGCGCGGTCGGTCGGATCGAAGCAGCGCGAGCGGGCGCTTCGCGGCCATCCCGGGCCGTCTCGGAAAGCGCTCGGGCGTGACTCCGAGCTTGCCGACCACGAGCACGCCGGCGCACTCCGGAACGAGCACCTCACCCGCCAGCGCCGCGGCCGCCGCTGCGAGATCGTCGCCGGCCGGCTCGCGCGACCAGAGCACGAGCCGCCCTCCGGGCCGGCAGAGCGGTAGGCACAATTCGGCCGCCACCGCGGGCGGCGCCAGCGCCCTCGCGACCACGCAAGCGCAGGCGTCGCGCAACTCGCCGCGGCCGAGATCCTCGGAGCGCTCCGCGTGCACCTCCACCCGCAGGCCGAGCTCGCGGGCCGTCTCGGCGATGAACGCGGCCTTGCGCGCCGTGGCCTCGATCAGATGCATCTCGCGGGCAGGCCGCACCGTCGCCAGGACGAGACCGGGCAGGCCGCCGCCACTGCCGACGTCTGCGAGCGGTCCGGGCGGGGCCGCGTCGATCGCGGGGAGGCCGGCGAGCGCGTCCAGCACGTGGCGCGCGGCGGCCTCCGCAGGCTCGCGAATCGCAGTCACGCCGACCGGAGTGGCACACACCAGCCCGATCAGCAGGGCGAGGCGGTCGAGTTCCGCTGCCGTCAGCTCGGGCGCGGCGTCCGAGATGACGCTGCGCGCGGCCTGCGAGGCCGTTTCACGTGAAACGCGCGGCCGTTGTGTCACGTGAAACAGTCAGTTCTGGTCGCTCGGGCGCACGACGACGTAGCGCGCGGGGTCGCGTCCCTCGCTGCCCGTCTCGACGCCCTCGTGCTCGAGCAGCACCGTATGCACGATGCGCCGCTCGGCACTGGACATCGGCTCCAGCGCCTGCGGGCGCCCCTCGCGCACGGCCCGCGCAGCCGCCTTGAGCGCAAGCGCGCGCAGGCGGCGCTCGCGTCGCATGCGATACCCGGCCGTGTCCACCACGATCTCCCACTCGCCGTCGCTCCCCGGCAGCGCGGCCGCGGCCGCCAGGTGCTGCACGGCGTCGATCGTCTGCCCGTGCCGCCCGATCAGCCGCGCGGTGTCGCCGCCGCTCGCGACCGCGACGACGCGCGTCCCATGCTCGGCGACCGTGACGGCCAGCTCGGGATCGATGGCCGTGGCGATGCGCTCGACGACGT
>JALYLC010000136.1 GCA_030774435.1 Actinomycetota bacterium | reverse complement strand
ACCTGGCGGCGAGCGTCCGCCCCGAGGCCCTGTTCACGGTGTCGTTCATGAACGACTGGACGAATGAGCACGTCGCGGGCTCCGAGCCGCGCTCGCGCAATGGCGTCGGCGCGGCTCCGCTGGGCGCCGGGCTCGGCGTCGAGGTCGACCTCGAGATGCTCGGCGAGCCGCTCTTCAGTTTCGTGCAATAGCCCCGTGGCAAGATGCCGCCATGGGCTTTGACCAGTATCACGAGCCGCCCGAGGAGCTGTCTCCCGCGACGCGGACATTCGCGCGGCTGTGTGCCTCGCTGACCGAAGAGGCCGAGGCGATCGGCTGGTACGAACAGCGCCTTGCCGTCGAGAGCGACCGCGAAGCGAGCGCCATCATGCGCGACGCCCAGGGCGAGGAGTTCAAGCACTTCTGCATGGACCTGGAGTTCCTGCTCCGGCGCACGCCTCTGTGGCGCGAGATCGCGCAGGGGATCCTCTTCCAGGAGGGCGATATCGTCGAGCACGGCGAAGAGGCCGAGGAGGAGGCCGTGGAGGGCGCAGCCGCCCGCGGCGAGCCGCTGGCGGGAAGCGCGTCGCTCGGGATCGGCAGCCTGAGGGGAGCGTCGCTGTGAGCCACCTGCTGCGCGAGCACGCGCCGATCACTCAAGAATCCTGGGCGCGCATCGACCAGGAAGCCCGGGAGCGCCTGACGCCGGCGCTCGCCGCGCGCAAGCTCGTCGACTTCTCCGGGCCGAAGGGCTGGCAGCACTCGGCCACGAACCTCGGCCGCACGGTCGCCGTGAAGGCGCCGTTCGACCGCGTTGCCGGCCAGCAGCGCCGCGTGCTGCCGCTGGTCGAGATGCGAACGCCGTTCGCCGTCGCGCGCGCCGAGCTGGCCGACGCCGACCGGGGAGCGGAAGACACCGATCTCTCGGCTCTCGACCGCGCTGCGCACGACCTGGCCGCGGCCGAGAACGCCGCGGTCTTCCACGGCTGGAAGGCCGCCGGAGTCGTCGGCGTCGCCGAGGCCTCGCCGCATGCGTCGATCGCGCTCGGGAAGGACTGCGAGCGCTATCCGCGCCACGTCGCGATGGCGATCGAGCAGCTGCTCGCGGCGGGCATCGACGGCCCCTACGGCCTCGCGCTCGGCCCCAAGGCGCACCAGCTCGTGCTCGAGAGCAGCGAGCACGGCGGTGTGCTCCTGCTCGACCACCTGCGCAAGATCCTGGGCGGCCCGCTCGTGTGGTCGCCGGGCGTTGAGGGGGCCGTCGTGATCAGCCTGCGTGGCGGCGACTTCCTGTTCGAGTCGGGCGAGGACATCGCGGTCGGCTACCTGAGCCACGACGCCGAGGCCGTCCAGCTCTACCTGGAAGAGAGCTTCAGCTTCCGCGTGGCAACGCCCGAGGCGGCGTTCGCCTTGACGCCCTGATCAGCGCCTGCGGCCTCGATCGCGGCTGCGGCGAACGCCTCGATCGCCGCGCGCTCGTCGTCGTGCCGCCAGGCGACGGCGAGCGCAGCCGGCGCGATATCGGTGACGGGCCGGCAGGTGATGCCGGGGCGCGCATACAGCTCAGCGTTGCCTTGTGAGAGCAGCGCGAGACCCTGGCCGGCGGCGACTGCCTCGAACGTGTCGTCTGGCGTTGCGGCGTGCGCGCCGATGCGCACCGGGCGTCCCTCGCGCTCGTCGAGCGCGAGCCAGAAGTCGCGCAGCGGGCCGGCCTCGGGCGGGAGCGCGACGAACGGCTCATCCGCGAGGTCGGCCATCGTCACCGTCTCCCTGCCGGCGAGCGGATGGCAGTCGGGCATGGCGACGCAGCGCGGTTCTCGGCGCAGCGTCTCGAAGGCGAGCTGCTCCTCGCCGGCCACGGGGAGCCAGAGGAAGGCGACGTCGGTGGCGTCTCCGAGCAGGCCGCACGCGGCGTCATCCCACGGGTGCATCCTCAGCTGCACGCGCCAGCCGGGCAGGCGCTCGGCGAACAGCGCGGCGGAGCGCTTGTAGAGGTCGCCGGCGACGCTCGTCTGGAACCCCACCCGCAGCACCGAGGCGCCGTCGCGCGCGCGGCGGGCCGCCGCAGCGCTCGCCTCGTCCCACTGGGCGAGGATCGCCGTGGCGGCGGGCAGCAACAGCTCGCCGGCAGCCGTCAGCGTGACGCGATGACGGCTCCGCTCGAACAGCGCGAAGCCCAGATCGCGCTCCATCTGGCGGATCTGCTTCGACAGCGCGGGCTGCGAGATGAACAGGCGCTTGGCCGCACTCGTGAAGTGCAGATCCTCGGCCACGGCCACGAACGAGCGCAGGCTCCGGAGATGAACATCCATAACCAAAGGTTATGACCATCGGACTTGGACGCATGCCTTCCGCGTTCGTACGGTGCCTGCGGGTGCCGGCGACGGCCCCGCGATCTGGAGGGTTGTTGCGTTGTTGCAAGAGCGCACATTGGGGACATCGGGCCCTGTCGTCTCGGTGCTCGGACTCGGCACGATGAGCTTCTCGGGCGTCTATGGCGAGAGCGACGACGCGGAATCGATGGCGACGATCCAGACCGCTTTGGATCTCGGGGTGACGCTGATCGACACCGCGGACGCGTACGGAGCCGGCGCCAACGAGTCGTTGGTGGGGAGGGCGCTGGCGGGCCGGCGTGACGGTGTGGTCCTCTCGACGAAGTTCGGGCTCGTCAACGGTCCGGACGGCATGGGCGTCGACGGCTCGGCAGAGCACGTGCATGCATCCATCGACGCCAGCCTGCGACGCCTCGGCACGGATCGCGTCGATCTCTGGTTCCTGCATCGCGTCGACCCCGCCACCCCGATCGAGGAGACGGTCGGAGCGATGGGCGAGGCCGTCCGCGCGGGGAAGGTGAGACATCTCGGGCTCTCGGAGCCGGCGGCTGCGACCCTTCGCCGGGCGCACGCCGTGCAGCCGATCGCGGCGGTGCAGTCCGAGTACTCGCTCTTCTCGCGTGAGCCCGAGGACTCCGTGCTCGCGGTCTGCCACGAGCTCGGCGTGGGCTTCATTGCCTACAGCCCGCTCGGCCGCGGCTGGCTGACCGGGGCACTGACGAGCGCGGACGACCTGCCCGAAGGCGACTTCCGGCGCAGCCTGCCGCAGTTCGCGCCCGGCAACTTCGAGCGCAACCTCGCGCTCGCCGACCACGTGCGCGCACTCGCAGAGGCTCGCGGGGCGACGGCGGCGCAGATCGCGCTGGCCTGGCTCCTCTCGCGGGAGCAGTGGCTCGTGCCCATCTTCGGCACCCGCCGGCGCGCCAACGTCGCGAGCAACATCGAGGCCGCAGCGCTCGTGCTCTCGGAGGACGAGCTGGCCGCGCTGGAGGCGGCCGCCCCGCGCGGCGCGACGGCCGGAGAGCGCTGGCCGCAGGCCTTCCTGGAGCAGCTCGACCGATGACGCCCTCGCTGATCCATCGCTTCGCGACCGGCCCCGAGGCGGCGCTCGTCAACGCCTACCTGGTCGAGACCGAGACCGGCGTCGTCGCCGTCGACGGCACGCTGACCGTCTCTTCGGGACGAGCGCTGTGCGATCGCGTCGAGGAGCTCGGCAAGCCACTGCTCGCCGTGCTCGTCACGCATGCTCATCCCGACCACTACGGCGGCATCGTCGAGCTCGTCGCTCGCGACGACGTCCCCGTGATCGCCACGGCCGGCGTCGCAGCCGTGATCGCGCGCGACGACGCGGTCAAGGAGGGGATCCTGCGCCCGATGTTCGGCGAGGAGTGGCCGCGCGCGCGGGTCTTCCCGAGCCAGACGGTCGCCGACGGCGAGACGCTCACGTTCGACGGCGTTGAATTCACGGTGCGCGACCTCGGCCCGAGTGAGTCGCCACACGACTCGATCTGGCTGCTCGGGCCCGACCGCCGCCATGTCTTCCTGGGCGATCAGATCTACGACCGCGTCCACTGCTATCTCGCCGACGGCTTCTACGAGGAATGGCTCGTGAACATCGCGCAGCTCCGCACCGAGCTGCCCGGGGACGCGACGCTGCACGTCGGCCACGGCGACGCCGTCACGCCGGCGGCGTTCGACTGGCAGGAGCGCTACATCCGGACGTTCCTCGCCGCGGTCCAGGGCGCTGATTGGGACGATGCCGAGGTGGCGACTGCGAGCGTCGTCTCCGCGATGACCGCCTACCTGCCGGGTGGCGCCAACCAGTTCCTGATGGAGCTCAGCGTCGCGCCGGTCGCCGCCAAGCTCGGCCTGCTAAAGGCGCACGACGCCGGCTGAATCGGGCAGCGAACGCGGCAGTGCGGAAATGCAGGGCGCGCTCGTCGTAGTGCGCAAGCAGAGAGCGAGCCGTCGGCTCGAGCACCGGCGTCTCGTAGTCGTCACCTGCGAACGCACCCGCGCCACATTCTCGTGATCACGGTGCTTCCAGGGCCAGACGGCGTCGCAGGGAGCTGACGAGCCGATGCTACCGCTGTGCGGCTACAGTAAGCCGCTCAGCGTGGCGGTGCGGGGAACCCGGTGTGAATCCGGGGCGGTCGCGCCACTGTGATCGGCAGGTCCTTGCCGTGAGCCAGGAACCCGACCGCCGCGAACCCTCGATGCCGGGACGCTCGATCCCGAGGAGGTAGTGCGGAAGTGCTGCGCTTCATAACCACCGCCGACACGGAGATCCTCGCGACCGCGGGTGCGGTGGAGCGCCTGCCAGACGGCTTCCCGGAGGTGCGCTGCGCCAACCCCGGCGCGGCGACCGATCACGGCGCGTTCGTCGACGACGTCCTGACGGACGCGCGAGTGGTGCTGTGCCGAGTGCTCGGCGGCCGGCGCGGCTGGCCCGAGGGCTTCGACCTGCTGCGGGCGCGCTGCGCCGAGCGCGGCATCGCGTTGCTCGCCCTGGGGGGCGAGGCGCAACCGGACGCCGAGATGACGGCCCTGTCGCTCGCTCCCGTCGGCGCTGTCGCGCAAGCGGGCGAGTACCTGCGACACGGCGACATCGACAACGTCGAGCAGCTGCTGCGCTTCCTCGCCGACACGTTCCTGCTCGAGGGCTACGGCTTCGCGCCGCCGCGCGAGGTGCCCGACCTCGGCGTCTACCTCCCGGGGGTCGGCGACGTCCCGCTCGCCCGGGCCCGCGAAGGTCACGATCCCAGTCGTCCTACGGTCGGCGTCTGCTTCTACCGCTCGCACCGCCTGACGGGGAACACCGCGTTCGTCGATGCGCTCTGCGCTGCCATCGAGGCGGCGGGCGGCAACGCCGTCGCGGTCTGGAGCTACACGCTGCGTCGCGACGCAGACGGGCGCGTCCCTGCGCTCGAGCTGCTCGCGGGCAGCGTCGACGCCCTGTGCGTGACCATGCTGGCGACGGGCGGCTCGAGCGCGGGCGACACGGTCGTGGCCGAAGGCGGCGACGGCGTGGGGGAGGCCTGGCAGGAATGGGACGCCTCGGCACTGGCCGAGCTCGGCGTGCCCGTGATCCAGGCGGTTTGCGCCACGGCCTCACGTGCCTCGTGGCAGGAATCCGACTCGGGCCTCGCGCCGCTGGACGCCGCGACGCAGGTCGCGATCCCCGAGTTCGACGGGCGGCTGCTGGGCGGCGTGATCTCGTTCAAGGAGCGCGACGCGGCCGGCTCGCGTGTCGGCGTGCCCGTTCCGCAGTACGCGCCCGACCTCGAGCGCTGCGCGCGGGTCGCGCGGCTGGCCGTTCGCACTGCCAGGCTGCGGGCGCTGCCGGCCGAGCGCCGCCGCGTGGCGGTGCTGCTGACGAGCTTCCCGACGAGGCACGCCAAGGTCGGGATGGCCGTCGGCCTCGACACGCCGGCGAGCGCGCTGCGACTGTTCGAGGCCTTCGCCGCCGACGGCATGCGGGTCGAGCACTCGTTCGAGCACGGCGACGACCTGATGCACGCGCTGATCGCCTCGGGCGGTCACGACGCCGAGTTCCTGACCGACGACCAGCTCGCGACGTCTCCGCTGCGGCTTGCGGTCTCGCAGTACCTCGCCTGGTACGCCGAGCTGCCCGAGCCGCTGCGTGAGGCGATCGAGAGTCGCTGGGGCCCGGCCCCGGGCGACCGCTTCGTCGACGGCGAGGACTTCGTCATCGCCGGGCTGGAGCTCGGCAACGTGCTCGTGGCGATCCAGCCGCCGCGGGGCTACGGCGACGATCCGGTCGGCATCTACCACGACCCCGAGCTGCCGCCGACGCATCACTACCTCGCCTGTTACTGGTGGCTCGACCGCATCTGGCAGGCCGATGCGATCGTGCACCTCGGCAAGCACGGCACGCTCGAGTGGCTGCCCGGCAAGACGCTCGCGCTCTCGGCCGAGTGCGCCCCCGATGCGGCGCTCGGCGACATGCCGCTCGTCTATCCGTTCGTCGTCAACGACCCGGGCGAGGGCGTGCAGGCCAAGCGCCGCGTGCACGCGGTGATCGTCGACCACCTCGTGCCGCCGATGATGCGCGCGGACAGCTACGACGAGATGGCGGAGCTCGAGGCGCTGCTCGACGAGTACGCGCGGCTGGACGTCCTCGATCCCTCCAAGCTGCCGTCGCTCGCGCTGCAGATCTGGGACGCGATCGAGCGCGCCAACCTGCAGTCCGACCTGCACATCGATGAGCGGCCGGACGATGTCGCCACGCTCGTCGAGCACATCGACGGGTACCTCTGCGAGGTCAAGGACATCCAGATCAAGGACGGCTTGCATGTGCTGGGCCAGCCGCCGCGCGGCGACCAGATGCGCGGCCTGGTGTCGGCCATCCTGCGCCTCGGCTCCGGCGACGTCCCGGGCCTGCGCAGTGCGGTCGGAGCCGCCTTCGGGCTGGACGAGCCGGCGCTCGTGGCAGCGGCGGGATCTCCCGCGCCGGGCCCCGTGCCCGAGCTCGTGTCGCGCTTCCGCGGTCCGTCGGCGAGCGCCGGCGACCTCGTCGACCGGCTCGAGGC
>JALYLC010000135.1 GCA_030774435.1 Actinomycetota bacterium | reverse complement strand
TGCGGCGCCTGCTGCGAGCCGGGGAGAGGGTGCCGACCTGGCTGGCGCGGATGCCGAGTCGGCCCGCGTGGAATGCGCCACCGAGCGAAAGCCGGACCTCGATGTCGCCGTACCAGCTGAGATCGATGACCGTGCCCTCCGGCGCGAGCAGGTCGAGCGACCGCTGGAGCCCGGCGGACGTCGCGCTGGCGTGCACGACCAGGTCGCGACCGTCGGCGGCGTCGGCCGGCAGCGCGAAATCGACGCCGAGCGCGGCCGCGACATCGGCCCGGCCGGCATCGATGTCCACGAGCGTGACCTGCACCGCCGGGAACCGACTGAGCAGGCGTGCGACGCAGCAGCCGACCATACCGGCGCCCACGACGGTGACCCGGTCGCCGAGCAGCGGTGCGGCGTCCCAGAGGGCGTTGACGGCTGTCTCGACCGTGCCCGCGAGCACCGCACGAGCGGGTGGCACGCCCTCGGGCACGACGGTCACGGCGCCGGCCGGCACCACGTAGGCAGTCTGGTGCGGGTAGAGGCAGAAGACCGTGCGGCCACGCAGGTCCGGCGGTCCCTGCTCCACGGCGCCGACGTTGAGGTAGCCGTACTTGACCGGCCCCGGGAACTCCCCCTCCTGGAATGGTGCCCGCATCGCGGCGTACTGGCCCGGCGGCACACCGCCCCGGAACACCAACGTCTCGGTGCCCCGGCTGACGCCGGATCGCAAGGTGCGCACCACCACGTCGTCCGGCCCCGGCTCGGGCAGCGTGACCGGCCGGATCTCCCCGCAGCCGGGTGCGCGCAGCCAGAACGCGTGCGCGTCGTCCTGCACGAGCCTCACCCCGCCAGGGCTCGGAGTGAACGGACCTTGCACAGGCCAAGCCCGTGGCGAGCGGCCCTTGACGTATATGACCTCGGGATGCCGCCACGCCCGAAGAAGGGTCTCCTACGCGATGCCCGCGGCGCGCCGGCGATCACCACGGCCCAGCCTGGCATGTACGCTCGTCGGCAGGCGGAGTCCCGGACATGGTTCACATTACGACGCGCAGGCGTTCCCGGTTCTTCCTCCTCACCTTGCGCATGTCGCCAGCCTAGAGACTCCACTACCTCTACCCGACACGGCACCGCCGAATCAGGCGGGATCCACCCGCTACTGCGTACGAATCAAACGACTCAAGACCCTAGCGAACCAGCGCGAGCGGCACGTTGACGACGCTGTCGACGACGCCACCGTCAAAATCGGGGAGGAGGGTCGAGCTGACGGGCCTGCCTGGGACGAGACGGAAGATCGTGACGGGACTCGGGTCGATGTCGCCGTTCGGGTCGATACGGAAGTCACCGAGCAGCCCGCCCTTCACCTGCCCACCGAGGAGCTGACGCGTGACCGACGCCCTCGTTCCGTCCGACTTCGCGATCGCATCGAGCAGGATCTCCATTCCCTGCGCGGCTGTCCGGTGCGTCAGGCGCGGATCCGGGCGGCGAGCGTGGCCGCCAGCCGCAGCTCGAGGGGAGCCACGACGGAGGCGTCCGCGAGCCGAGCGGTGGTGCTGAGCGTGACCTCCGTCCTGCCGCGGCCGACGAGGACGATGTCGGTCATCACGCGCACCACGCCACTCGGAGCCTTGACGTCCCAGAGGATGCGCCAGGCGCTGCTGAAGACCGCGAGCCGCGGCACGGCCATGGGTTTGTACGAGACGAACTTCGTGGTCGCGGAGCCGGACTTGGCGAACGTCGTCCGCAAGCACGCGAGCATGCGCGGCGAGGTGACCGTGCGCTGCCAGTCGAGCTGCACCATCCTCGGCGTCGCAAGGACGTCGACCTGGCTCTCGATCTGAAGGCCCGAATGCTTGTAGACCACCTTCGAGGCGCCGTTCAGCACGAGGTCGGACTGCTTGGGGGAGAAGCTGCCGCACGAGACCGTCGAGGCCAGATCGGGCTTCGTCGGGCCTCCAATCCAGTCGGGCTCCTTCGGCAGGTCGGCCTTCTTGAGCATGGGCACGCGCGCGGCCGCCTGCCCGGAAGCCGTCAGCCTGATCTGCTCATGGTCCGCCGCGCCGGCGGCCGGGGCCGCCACGCACGCGAGCACCGCAAGCGCCGCGAGCGCCCGCGCGCAACGGCTCCCGGCTCCTCGAATGCTTCCCATCACAGCGTCCTCCCCGCAGGCCTTTCAACATGCGTCGGCCGCGAGCGCTCTCTCCCGTATCGCCAGAAAGGGTCTGCCCCAGGTGCGGTCACGAATACGGCGCATCGATGCAGCGGTGTACGAGAGCGAGGATCCCGCAGAACCTCCTCGGATCCGGAATAGCCGGACCGCTGAGGAGGGCACAGCCGACCGCCCGGATCACAACCGCATTCGCAGGCAGGGCGCAGCTTCCGCTGCTGCGATACGCACGCGAAATAGCTTGCGCCGTGGACGCTTTGGAGGTGGCGGACAGAGCATCCGTTACTAATCCGTTACCACGAGCACGGCCCTCGCGGCTTCAGTGCGCGCATCGCTTGGCGGTGCCGTCGCATTCGAGACGCGATCTCGGTTGCTGCGCGGCAGGGCCTGACGAGCGGTGCGGCGATGACGCTGGTGCTGGCGCTGCTGCAGGCGGCCCGCGCTTGTCGTGGGTGCGCCTGCGATCTAGGCTCGCCCCGTGCGGATCTGCACGAGGTGCGGTCACGAGAACGGCGACGGCGCAAGGTTTTGCAACGACTGCGCGTCGCCGCTGATTGACGCGACGTCCGCCGGCGGCGAGCAGCGTAAGACGGTGACCGTCTTGTTCTGCGACGTGACAGGTTCGACTGAGCTGGGAGAGACGCTTGACCCCGAGGCGCTTCGGGCCAGGCTGGCCCGCTACTTCGAGCGGATGAAGGCGATCGTCGAGTATCACGGCGGAAGCGTGGAGAAGTTCATCGGCGACGCGGTCATGGCCGTGTTCGGCGTGCCGGCGTTGCACGAGGATGACGCGTTGCGAGCCGTGCGCTCCGCGCTTGCGATGCGAGATGCGATGCCCGAGCTTGGGCTACAGGCGCGGATCGGGGTGATGACCGGCGAGGTGGTGACGGGGACGGCGGAGCGGCTTGCGACCGGCGACGCGGTCAATGTGGCGGCGCGACTGGAGCAGGCGGCGCGGCCAAGCGAAGTGCTCCTGGGAGCGTCGACCTACGACCTCGTGCGTGACGCGGCCGAGGTGGAGCCGGTCGGGCCACTCGAGCTGAAGGGCAAGGCGGAGCGCATTCCCGCCTTTCGGCTCTTGGGCGTGCGCGATGCACCGGCGCGGCGGCACGATGTGCGATTCGTGGGACGAGCGCGCGAGATGGCGCTGATCCGGGATGCCTGGGCGCGCGTGCTGGCCGAGGAGCGTTGCGAGCAGATGACGATCGTCGGCGACCCCGGCGTCGGCAAGTCCCGGCTGGTCGCGGAGGCACTTGCGACCATTGAGGCGCCGGTCGTCAGCGGCCGCTGCCTGCCCTACGGGAAGGGGATCACCTACTGGCCGGTGGTCGCAGTGATCAAGCAGCTCGACGTGCTCCCGCGGGAGGGGCCCGCGGCGGACGCGATCGATTCGCTACTGGGACAGACCGACGCGCCGACGTCCGCGGAGGAGATCGCTTGGGCTTTTCGCAAGGCCCTGGAGCAGGCCGGCGCCGCGCAGGGGCTGGTCGTGGTCTTCGATGACATCCAGTGGGGTGAGGCGATATTCCTCGAGCTGATCGACCACGTCGCATTGCTGGCCACGGGCGCTTCTATTCTGGTGCTCTGCATCGCGCGGCCGGAGTTGGTCGAGCTCCGAGCCGACTGGCCAGTCGCGTTTCGGCTCGACCCTCTGGGCGATGAGGACATCGACGTACTGATCCCTGCTGGGATCGAAGCGGAGCTGCGCGCGAAGATCGCCCGCGCAGCCGGCGGCAATCCGCTCTTCGTCGAGGAGATGGTGGCCATGGCCGCTGATGGCGAGGGTGAGGTCGCGGTCCCGCCCACTTTGTGGGCAGTGCTCGGAGCGCGCCTAGATCGGCTGGAGGCGGGCGAACGCGGGGTTCTCGAGCGAGGAGCGATCGAAGGAGAGGTCTTCCATCGCAGGGCCGTCCAGGCGCTGGGGCCCGACGGGGATCCCGTGACACCGCAACTGGCCGCGCTCGTGCGGAAGCAGCTGATAAGACCGGACCGGCCACCGCTGCCGGGCGAAGACGGGTTTCGCTTCCGGCATCTGCTGATCCGCGATGCCGCCTACGAGGCGCTTCCCAAGGCTACCCGGGCCGAATTGCACGAACGCTTCGCCGCCTGGCTCGAGCTGCGCGGCGGCGAGCTGGTCGAGCAGGACGAGCTGCTCGGATACCACCTCGAGCAGGCCGCCGGCTACCGCGCGGAGCTTGGCATGCCCCGCGACGACGAGCTAGCCGAAGCTTCCAGGCGTCACCTGACGGCCGCCGGTCGCCGTGCCGTGCTTCGGGCAGACTACGGCGCGGCCGTGATCCTGCTGGAGCGCGCCGCCGCGCTACTGCCGCCGGCCGCGCTCGACCTCGGTCTCGAGACGGAGCTGATCGACGCGCTCTACTGGCACGGCATGGTCGACGAGGCGCTCGTGCGCGCGAATTCCATCTCCCAGCGAGCGGCAGCTGCGAACGATGAGATCGCGGAGCTGTGCGGGGGTATCCAAGCGAGCCTGCTCCGCACCCACCTCGAACCCGAGGGCTCGACTCAGCCACTGACGATGCTGGTGGAGCAGGCACAGCCGGTATTCGAGGCCGCCGGCCACGACCTCGCCCTGTATACCGCCCACCACGCGCTTGCATGGGTGGCGTTCCTGGGCGCGAAAACGGACGCGGCGCTCGCGGCCTACGAGCAAGCCGCCGTGCACGCGCGCCAGGCGGGTCTTGCCCAAGACTTCGTCGAGTGGCGCGCCGTCTGCCGGTTCTACGGCACGACGCCTGTCTCGGACGTCATGACGTGGCTGGACGAACTCGGGGCGCGCGCCGGGCGCGACCCCTGGGTACGTGTGTTCTGGGCGGCGTCGCTGGGGATGCTCGGTCGCGCCGGCGAAGGCCGCGATATCCTCGCCGAGGCACGTGCCGAGCTTGCCGAACGGGGCGGCGGTGTCCGCTACGCGGTGATAACGGCTATCGAGTCGGTCGACTTCGAGCTGCTGGCCGGCAACCCCGCGGACGCAGTGGAATTCGGCATGAAGGGGTGCCGGCTGCTCGAGGAGCTGGGTGACCAGGCCGCAGGGTTTCTGTCCACAGCCGCCGGCTCGCTGGCGCAGGCGCTCTGCGCGCTCGATCGGCTGGACGAGGCCGAAACTTGGGCCCGGCGAGCGGCCGAACTCAGTTCCAGCGACGATGCGTTCACGCAAATGCTCTGGCGACAACCCCAAGCCAAGCTGCTCGCGCGCCGTGGCCAGCAAGGAGAAGCGGAGCGCCTCGCACGCGAGGCGCTTGCGATCGCTCAGACCACCGACTACCTGAACGGGCAGGGTGACGCGCACGCCGACCTGGCAGAAGTGCTACGGCTCGGCGGCGAGGCCAGCGAGGCGGCTGCCGAGCTCGAGCAGGCGCTCAAGTGCTACGCGGCTAAAGGCAACCTGGTGATGGCAGGACTCATAAGGGAGCGGCTGAAAAGCGCTGCGCTCACCTAACGCAACCTGCGCGGCACATTCCCAGCCCGCCTTCCGCTCCCTTGGTTCCGTTACGCGGAGGTCAAGAATGGAACTGGCATCAGATGCAGGCTTTTCGCCTGGTAGAGCCCAACCGGACGCAGAGGGCACGGCAGCATCGTCAGCCTCAGCAGCATGGCCGGCGGCGTCGGCCTCGTCGGCGGCGCGGCCTACGGTGCGACGAAAGCGTCGCTTGAGGCGATGACCCGCGCCTGGGCCGTGGAATACAGCGCGAGTGGAGTGCGTGTCAACGCAATCGCGCCCGGCCCTGTCTACACGCCCACGCCGTCGGGCCCGGAGTTCATCACGGCGCTCGGAGAAACCACGCCGATGCACCGCGCCTCGCAACCCGAGGAGATCGCCGAGGTCATCGCCTTCCTCGCCTCGCCACGAGCGAGCTACATCACCGGCACCACCGTCGCCGTCGACGGCGGACGCAGAGCGATCTAGGCGATGAAGAGCCTCCAGATTTCGAGCTTCGGCGCACCAACCGACGTCGTCGAACTCGTCGAGATCGACACGGCCGAGCCTGGCCCCGGTCAGCTCGCGGTGTCGATCGAGGCTGCTCCGATCAACCCATCGGACCTGAACCTGATCAGAGGCATCTATGGGGTCCGCCCCGAGCTGCCGGCGGCGCTGGGCTCGGAAGGAGTCGGTCACGTCATCGCCGTCGGCGACGGCGTGGACGGATCGCGCGTCGGGACGCGGGTGCTGGTCGTGCCGACGCTCGAGCAAGCCACCTGGAGCCAGCAGACGGTCCTCGACGAGCGTAATGCCGTACCCATCGACCCCGACGGCGACCCGCTCCAGCAGGCGATGCTCGGCATCAACCCCGTCACGGCGCACTGCCTCTTGCACGGCTATGCGAAGCTCGCGCCCGGTGCGTGGGTCGCTCAAACAGGTGCGAGCTCGGCAACAGCCGGATACGTCCTGGCCCTGGCGAAGCACGCCAGCTTCCGCACGCTCAACGTCGTCCGACGGGCAGAGTCTGTCAGGTCGCTGCTGGAGGCCGGCGCCGATGTCGTGCTCGTCGAGGGCGCCGATCTCACCGAGCAGGCCGCCGACGCGCTCGGCGACGCGTCCCTCGAGTTGATTCTCGACGCGGTCGCCGGGGAGCCCGTGGCGCAACTCGCCTCCCTCTTGAAGATCGACGGCCAGATCATCAGCTACACCGCCCGTGCCCGGCAGCCCCTGACCATCCCAGTCGTAGATCTCATCTTCCGGGGCCTGAGCGTCCACGGCTACTGGGTGAACCGCTGGCTGCAGAGGACGCCGCAGGACACGGTCGCCCAGACCTACCACGAGCTCGCCGCCCTGGTCGCCGACGGCACCCTGGCTGCCCCCGTCGAGGCGACATACGCGCTCGCGGATTACCGCGAGGCGATCGCGCACGCCGCCCGGAACGAGCGTAGCGGCAAGGTGCTCTTCGCTCTTGGATAACACCTATGAGGCTACGAAGCGGAGATCAGCCCGGGCAGCGCGGCGCGCGCTTCACGCAGCGGGTCGCCGTTGCCGCGGATCACCGAGTGGACGATCGCGCCGTCCAAGAGCATCAGTACAACCCGCGCTCTCTGCTCGGGATCGGGGACGCCAATTTCGGTGAGCAGCGCAGCCAGTTCGCGCTGCATTCCGTCCTTGTGCGCGACGACCACCGGCGCCGCCGGGTGATCGTCGTCGGGCAGGTCGAGTCTGACGTTCACGTATGGGCAGCCGATGAAGCTACTCCCGCCCTGATCGGCACGACTCGCCGCGCGGTCGAACAGCGCCAGAAGCCGCTCGCGAGCCGTCCCGTCCGCGGGGTCGCCGATCAGCCAGGCTTGGTAATGAAGGTCACGTTCCGCCAAGGCCTCGGCGACGAGCTCATCCTTGCCGGAGAAATGGCGATACAGGGACATCTTGCCCGCGCCGGCCCGCTCGGCGATCGCGGCGGGCGTGGCCGCGGCAAGCCCGCCGACCGTAACGAGCTCCGCTGTCGCCTCGAGGATCCGCTTGCGTGCGTTTCTAGTTCCTGCCATTACCGACTTATGATACCTTGCGGTCTCGTTCGACGATACCTTTGAGGCCGCATCGGCATGGTTCAAGCAATGACAGCTCGACCAGACGTTCCGCGTGACGAGGTTTGGGCGGCGCCCGAAGACCGCAAGGGGGAACGCCTACGCGGTCGGAGCCGCGAGCGGGAACGACTCGGGGTGACGAGGCGCGGGCATCGGCACTGATGGACGAGGTCGAGCGTGATGCGATCGCGCGTGGCCAGGGCTTGGTGCTCACCTTTGGCGAGCACGCCCGCGCCGTTCTCTATAACGGCTTGGGCCAGTACGCGGCGGCGCTCGAGAACGCCCAGCGGGCGAGCGCGCAGGATGAGCTGCACGTCTCGGTCTGGTCGCTGCCGGAGCTGGTGGAGGCGGCCGCCCGCAGCGGCAAGCCCGAGCTAGCCGCCGACGCGCTCGAACGCCTGCGCCAGCGAACGCGGGTCGCCGGAACCGAGTCGGCGCTCGGACTTGACGCACCCTCGCGCGCGCTATTGAGCGACGGCGCGATCGCCGAGGAGCTCTACCGCGAGGCGATCGGCCGGCTGGGCCGCAGTCGCGTCGCTCTGGACCTCGCTCGGGCTCACCTGCTGTACGGCGAATGGCTGCGCCGCCGCGCGCGGCGCGTCGATGCGCGCGAGCAGCTCCGAAGCGCGAGGGCGAGCTTCGCAGAAATGGGTGCCGGGGCGTTTGCACAGCGCGCCGAGCGCGAGCTGCTGGCCACAGGCGAGACCGCTCGCAAACGAACCATCGAGACGAGCGACGACCTCACCCCCGCACGAGGCAAGAATCGCGCGCATGGCGAGAGACGGCGCGTCGAACCAGGACATCGCCACCCAGCTGTTTGTCAGCCGCAAGACGGTCGAGTACCACCTGCACAAGGTCTTCACCAAGCTCGGGATCAGCACCCGCCAGCAGCTCGACCGCGTGCTCCCCGGCGCCTGAGCACGACTAGGGCCTCTCGGATGCGACAACGGCCCTCGCCCGCAGAGACTGTCATTCCGTTTCACAACCTCCGACACCCGAGGAGTTTCAATGACAGACCACTCCACATCACTCAGCTGGGACGTGTATGTGGCTCCACCGGAGCCGATGCCGGGCGGCGACCTGGCTCCAGGCGAGAAGGAGCGCTCCTGGTCGCCGATCTCGGCGACGCTGATCTCGGGCGAGCGGGAAGCCGTGCTCGTCGACGCACTGCTGACCGTCGGGCAGGCCGACGACCTCGCCGAGTGGATCGCTGCGCACGGAAAGACCCTCAGCTGCGTCTACATCACACATGGTCACGGGGATCACTGGTTCGGGCTGGGCACGGTCCTCGACCGCTTCCCTCACGCTCGCGCGTTCGCGCTCCCCGCGGTCATCGAGCAGATGCGGAGCGGATCCACGCCGGAGTTCCTCGAGTCATTCTGGAAGCCGCGCTTCGACGGCAAGCTTCCTCGGGACCTCGTATTCGCCGAGCCCCTGGGAGATGACACCATCAGGCTCGAGGGCCACGAGCTCATCGCCGTCGAGCTCGGGCACACCGACACCGACCAGACGAGCTGCTTGCACGTGCCGGACGTCGGCCTGGCCGTTGCCGGTGACGCCGCCTACAACGACGTTCACCT
>JALYLC010000134.1 GCA_030774435.1 Actinomycetota bacterium | reverse complement strand
GCCCAGGACCTCGTGCGCGTCAGCGATGCCGTGGCCGACGGCTCGCTGGCGGCCAATCCCGCGCTCGCGACGGCCTTCGCCGCCGCACGGTCGGGCCGCGGCGTGTTGCACGTGGCGGGGCTTGTCTCGGACGGCGGCGTGCACTCGCACGTCGATCACCTGCGCGCGATCGCGGCCGCCGCGCTCGCCGCGGGCGTCCCGCGCGTCGCCGTGCATGCCTTCACCGACGGCCGCGACGTCTCGCCGCACCAGGCGGCGGGGCTGCTCGGCAGGCTCGAGGAGGAGTGGGCCGGCACGGGTGCGACCATTGCCACCGTGGTCGGCCGCTACTACGCCATGGATCGCGATCACCGCCTCGAGCGCACCGAGCTCGCTCGCGCGGCGCTCGTCGACGGGGTTGGGGAGCGTGCCGAGTGGGCCGCGGCGGCAGTCGAGGCGAGCTATGCCCGCGGCCTCACGGACGAGTTCGTCAAGCCCATCGTGCTGGGCGATCCCGGGCTGCGCATCGCGCAGGGCGATCCGCTCGTGTTCTTCAACTTCCGGCCCGACCGCGCGCGGCAGATCTGTCACGCGCTCTTGCCCACCCTCGGGCTGCTCGTCACCATGACGCGCTACGACGACACGCTTGGCGCGCTCGTCGCGTTCGACGACGTCGCGCTCGCCGGCACGCTCGCTGATGCGCTGGAGGCCGCGGGCCTGCGCCAGCTGCACGTGGCCGAGACCGAGAAGTACGCCCACGTGACGTACTTCTTCGACGGCGGTCTCGAGCACCGGCACGTCGGCGAGGACTGGGAGCTGGTCGCCTCGCGCCGCGACGTCCCGACCTACGATCACGCTCCCGAGATGGCCGCCGCCGGCGTGGCCCAGCGCTTCGCCGAGCGCTTCGCCGATGGCTATGCGTTCGCCGTCGTCAACCTCGCCAACCCCGACATGGTGGGGCACACCGGTGTCCTGCCCGCAGTGATCGCTGCCGTCGAGGCCTCCGACGCCGCGCTGGCCGTGATCCTGGCCGCCGTCGAGCGGGTCGGCGGCGTCGCGCTCGTGACCGCCGATCACGGCAACGCCGAGCAGATGCTCGAGCCCGACGGCTCGCCGCACACCGCGCACACGACCAACCCGGTGCCGCTCGTCGTCACGCTCGCGGGGGCCCGTCTGCGCGACGGCGGCAAGCTCGGCGACCTCGCGCCGACGGTGCTCAGCCTCTTGGGCCTGCCCGCGCCACAGGAGATGACGGGGCAGAGCCTGCTCGCCTAGCTTGGACTAGGCTCGCTCCCCGTGAGTGGCGGGAGGAGCCTGGCGATTCTGCGTGAGCGCGATTTCGCGCTCTTCTTCTGGGCCCAGGCCGTCTCGGTGCTCGGCGACGGCATCTTCCCGATCGCGCTTGCGTTCGCGGTGCTCGATCTGGGGGGCTCGCCGACCGACCTCGGCATCGTCCTGATCGCCGGGATCCTGCCGCAGACGGTCTTCGTACTGATCGGCGGCGTCTGGGCCGACAGGCTGCCGCGGCGGACGATCATGCTCGCGTCCGACCTCGTGCGCGCGCTCATCCAGGCCACCACGGCGACCCTGCTACTGAGCGGCGAGGCGAGAATCTGGCACCTGGTCGTGCTCTACGGCCTGCACGCGACGGCCTCGGCGTTCTTCATGCCCGCGTCGACGGCGCTCGTGCCTCAGGTCACGCCCCAGGAGCGCCTGCAACAGGCCAACGCGCTACTCGGCATCACGCGCAGTATCGCGACGGGCCTCGGCGCGGCGCTCGGCGGCGTCTTCGTCAGCCTCGTCTCGACCGGCGGCGCGGTGGCCCTGGACGCCTGCACGTTCCTGATCAGCGCTGCCTGCCTGGCGGCGCTGAGCGTGCGCGCCGCCACCGGCGCAGGCGGGACGCGCTTCCTGACCGAGCTGCGCGAGGGCTACGAGGAGGTGCGCAGGCATCGCTGGCTGTGGCTCGGCCTGCTCAACGCATTCGCGTTCCTGATGCTCGTGGTCGCGCCGTTCGAGGTCATCGGGCCCATCGTCGCGAAGCGCGAGCTCGGCGGCGCGTTCGAGTGGGGGGTGATCCTGACCGGGTTCTCGGTCGGCATGCTGCTCGGCGGCCTGTTCATGCTGCGCGTGCGCCTGGAACGGCCGCTCTTCGTAGCGGGGCTGTTGTTCTTCGCGACGTGCGTGGCGCCGCTGCTGCTCGCCCTGCCGGCGCCGGCCTGGTGCATAGCCCTGGCCTACGTGGGGGAGGGCCTCGCCGTCGGGATCTTCGTGACGGCCTGGGAGACGGCCCTGCAGAGCCATATTCCGCCCGCCATGCTGGCGCGGGTGGGGGCCTGGGACTGGCTCGGGACGATCGGTGGAATGCCGCTTGGCTATGCGCTTACCGGGCCCATCGTGGACGCCGTCGGAACGCGGGCGACGCTGGTCGGGGTCGCGGGCTCGGCGTTCGTGCTCTCGCTCGTGTTCGTGCTCAACGGCGACCTGCGCGAATTGCGCATCGATGGACCGGTCGTCGTACCGAAGATTGGAGTTCCGGGCGTATAGGTTGTATCGTCACGAACTCATGGCGATCCCCCAGCCGGATCCCGAACGCTTGCGGCGAGCTCGGAGGGGAGACCCCGAGGCGTTCCGGCAATTGATGGCGACCTACCAGGCGCCTATCTACAACTACGTGCTCCGGCTCGTGGGCGGCGACGCCGCGCTCGCGGAAGATCTCTGTCAGGAGATCTTCATGAAGGTGCACCAGGGGCTGCCCGGCTTCAACATGCAGTGCCGGTTCACGACCTGGCTCTTCCAGATCGCCAAGTACCGCGTCCTCGACGAGTTGCGGGCGCGCGAGCGGCGCGTGCAGACGCCGATCGAGCTCGATCGCTTGCCGCCCGCGGCCATCGCCGCCGCGCCCGAGGTCGGGTTCGAGCAGATGGACGCGGTCTTCCGCGCGATCGGCGAGCTCAACACCGACATGCGCGCCGCACTGCTGCTGCGCGACGTGGTGGGGCTCTCCTACAACGAGATCGCCGAGGCGCTCGAGATCTCGCTCGCGACCACCAAGTGGCGCATCTTCAAGGCGCGCGAGCTGACCGCCGCGCGTCTGGTCGCCGAGGGCGTGCTCACGCCGCCCAGCACGACCACCTCGCTCGCGAGCTAAAGGCCCTTCGAGAGGCGGTCGGCGAGCCGGTTGGGCAGTCCGGCTGCGCGGATGTCGGCCTGCGCGCGCTCGATCGCGTACTCGCTGCGCATGAAGCGGGCCCAGCCCTCCTCGGTGTCCAGCAGCAGCCAGGCGGCGCGCGGATCGCGATCGCGCGGCTGGCCGACGGAGCCCGGGTTGAGCAGTTGCTTGCGCCCCAGCGGCACCTCCTGGCCCGGCTCGGCCTTGCCGCCCTCGAGGCCGCCCTCTCCAAGCATGAGCGCGAGCTGCACGTGGCTGTGGCCGACCAGCGACAGGTCGGTGGTCTGCGCGCGCAACGAGGCGTCGGCGACGTCGGCAGTCAGGACGTACTCCCACACGGGGTCGCGGATCGAGCCGTGGTACAGCGAGATGCCGGCCCGCTCGCCATGCGGCGACAGCCCCGCGAGCAGCTCGAGCTCCTCCTGGGTCAGGACGCTGCGCGTCCAGCGCGCGGCAACGCCGGCGTCCGATGTGAACTGCCCGATGTCCAGCACGCCCGAGACGACGAGATCGTGGTTGCCGCCCAGGCAGATGGCGGCGCGCTCGCGCACGAGCGCGAGGCATTCGTGCGGCTTCCCGCCGTAGCCGACGATGTCGCCGAGGCTCCAGAGCTCGTCGATGCCTTCCTGGCCGGCGTGCTCGAGCACGGACTCGAGCGCGGGCAGGTTGCCGTGGACGTCCGATGTGACCGCGACGCGCAAGAGCGTTCGGCTACGCGGCGTCGGGGTCGTCGTCGCCGTCGTACTCCGGCAGCAGCTTGATGCCCTGACGGGTCGACCACTTCGAGTAGTTGTCCTGCAGCGCGTCGATCAGCTGGCGCATGAAGAGCGGCGCGAGGTTGACCCGCACGACGGCGATGCCGGGTACCTCGGGACCTTCGACGTCGTGGTCGACGCGAGCGAAGGTGATCGTGAATTCGTAGTCCGAGTGGCTGACGTTGGCGAAGTTCGCGTACACGCCGGCCAGCGCCTGGGGCTCGATCTGGATGTTGAAGTGCCGTTCCTGTGGCTCGGGTTCCACGCACGTCTCCTCGCTCGTTCGACGAGGCGGAGTCTAGTCTGGCCGCCCGTCCGACCCCGGGACGGGCCTGTGCGGCAGACTGCCCACGTGATCCGCGTCGTCTGCGTCGGTCGCGCGCGTGGGCCGCTGGCGGAAGCCTCGGCCGAGTACGAGGAGCGGCTTGCGCGCACCTGCAAATTCGAGTTGCACGAGTTGCGCGAGGAGGGCACGCCCTCGCTCTCGCCGCGCGAGGCAATGCTGCGCGAGCGCGCCCGCATCGAGCCGCTGATAGCCGGCTACTGGCTCGTCGCGCTGGATCGCAGCGGCGTGCAACGGTCCTCGAAGCAGATTGCCGAGCTGGTGCGGGAGCGCGAGGAGCGCCAGCCGCAGCGCACGGCCTTCGTGCTGGGAGGGCCGCACGGGATCGACGAGACGCTGCTGGCCGAGGCCGACCTCACCTGGAGCCTCGGCAAAGCGACCCTGCCGCACCAGCTCGCGCGCGTCGTCGTGGTCGAACAGCTCTACCGGGCGTTCACGATCCTGCGCGGCGAGCCGTACCACCGCTGACGCGGCAGCCGGCGGGCAGGCGTGGCTATGCTCGATCCCATGTCCGACGCGCTCTCGCTGCTGTCCGCTCCGCTGATCGACGCGGCGGGCCGCCTCGGCGCGCCCGACGTCGACGCGGTGCTCGAGCGGCCTGCCGACCCCGAGCACGGCGACTACGCGACGACGCTCGCCCTGCGACTCGCGAAGCCGCTCCAGCGCGCGCCGCGCGACATCGCCGAGGAGCTGGCGAGCGCCGCCCGCGCGAGCGCTTGGGTGGCCAGCGCCGACGTCGCGGGGCCGGGCTTCGTCAACCTGCGCGTGTCACCGGCGTGGTACGCCGAGGCCGTGCGCGCTGCGCGCCGGCCCGGCTACGGCGGCGGCACCGCGAGGCCGCCGAAGCGCGTCAACGTCGAGTACGTCTCGGCCAACCCGACCGGGCCCCTGCCGGTCTCGGCCGGGCGCAACGCCGCCTACGGCGACTCGCTCGCGCGCCTGTTCGCATTCGCCGGCCACGACGTGACGCGCGAGTACTACTTCAACGACTCGGGCGCGCAGATCGAGCGCTTCGGCCTCTCGCTGCGAGCCCGCGCTCGCGGCGAGCCGGTGCCCGAGGACGGCTACCAGGGCGAGTCGATGATCCAGCTCGCAAAGGACACGGGCCTGCCTCCGGATGCGTCCGCCGAGGAGTTTGGACGCGCCGGAGTGGAGCTCATGTTCGCGGCGATCAGGCACACGCTCGAGCGCTTCCGCGTGCAGATGGACGTGTACACGAACGAGGTCGATCTGCACCGCTCGGGCGGCGTCGAGCGCGCGCTCGAGCGTGCCGGCGCAGCCGGGTACCTGTTCGAGCGAGACGGTGCGACCTGGCTGCGGGCGAGCGAGTTCGGCGACGACAAGGACCGCCCCGTGATCAAGTCGGACGGCCTGCCGACCTACCTCGCCGGCGACCTCGCCTACCTCGTCGACAAGCTAGAGCGCGGCTTCGACCTCGCGATCTACGTCCTGGGAGCGGATCACCACGGCTACGCGGCGCGGCTGGGAGCGGCGGCGCAGGCCCTCGGCTACGACCCCTCGCGCGTCGAGATCGCGATCTACCAGATGGTGCATCTGATCGAGGACGGCGAGCAGAAGCGCATGTCCAAGCGGCGCGGCGACGTCGTGCTGCTCGACGACCTCATGGACGGCATCGGCGTGGACGCCTCCCGCTTCTACCTCGTGCAGCGCTCGCACGATGCGACGATCGACATCGATCTCGCCCAGGCCGTCGAGCAGAGCCCGGAGAACCCCGTCTACTACGTGCAGTACGCACACGCGCGCATCTGCTCGATCCTGCGGCGTGCGGGCGCGCTGACCGATGCGGCGCCGGATGACACGACGGCTCCCGAGCCGAGCGAGGCGGCCCTCGTGCGCGTGCTCGCAGACTTCCCCGAGGTCTGCCGCGCGGCCGTCGAGTTGCGCGCCCCGCACCGGGTCGTCGTCTATGCGCGCGACCTCGCGTCGGCGTTCTCGGCGTTCTACCGCGACTGCCCCGTGATCGATGCGGGCACGCCGGCGCTGAAGTCGTCGCGCCTCGCGCTCTGCGATGCCACCCGGCAGGTGCTGGCGCGCGCACTCGACCTCGTCGGCGTCGGCGCGCCCGAGGAGATGTAGGAGCACACTTCCGATATCAGGGCTCGGTCCCTGGCGGGACCAGACAAATGGGGAGTCCTCGGGAGCCTCCGAAAGACCGGCGCTAGGCTGACCCGGCTGGCTGAAATGCCGCCCAGTCTGGCGGCAGCGGAGGGAAGGACGACGTGGTACGACGCTCCATCCTCGTAGCTCTCGCCGCCGTAATCGCGGCAGCGTGGACCGCGAGCGCACAGGCTGCGACGGCGCCCAGCGCGCCTCAGCTCATGACGGCTCCGTACGTCTCGCCGGCGCTGCTCCAGTGGACGCCCGGGGCCGATCTGCTCAACGTCTCGCAGACCGTCTACCGGGCACCCGGCGCCTGCACCGACCCGGTCGTCGGCGCGATTCCGGTCCGGACGTATCCCGACAACACGACGTCCCAGCACTTCGCGCAGCCCGGCGACGGCACGTTCTGCTTCTTCATCAGCGCGACCGACCTCGCGGGCGGCACCGCCAACGGCCCGGGCCTGACCGTCACGATCGACACGACCCCGCCCACGGCGACCGTCGCGGTGTCCGACCAGGCGCCGGGCGGCATCGTCCACGGATTCGTCCGCATCTCGGGCACGAGCGCCGACGCGGTCTCGGGCGTCGCCTCGAGCGTTCTGCGCGTCGGTCCCGTCGGAGCGTGCACGACGGGCACGACGGTGCTGGCCAGGTGGAACACGACGCACTACACCGACGGCTCCTACGACGTCTGCAACACCGTGACGGACCGCGCCGGCTACAGCACGACCGCGGTGGTCACGGTGACGGTGGCCAACGCCGTTCCGATCCCTGTGCCGGTCGCGCCTGTCGCGCAAGCGCCGATAGTGTCGCCGGACCCGGTCGCCGCGAACGCGCCGCTCAGCGCGGTGCCGCCGAGCGCCCC
>JALYLC010000133.1 GCA_030774435.1 Actinomycetota bacterium | reverse complement strand
CACCTGATCAGCGCGATAGCGGATCGTCGCAACCGCGTGGATGAGGGCGAAGATCAGTCCGCCAAGAATTCCAGTGAGGACACCCACCCACGGGCTGCCGGAGTAATTGGTGCCCAGCACGGCGGCAAAGGCGCCGCTCAGCATGAAGCCCTCGAGGGTGAGGCTCACGATCCCGGCGCGCTCGGCTACCACCCCTCCGCTTGCCGCGAAGAGATACGGAATGGCGATCCGGATCATCTGCGTCAGGAACGAGATCGGATTCACGTGTCGCTCCTTCGGCGCGCACCGCGGAGAATTCGTCGAACTTCGGGCACCGACATCGCGACCGCGAGAATGACCACCCCCTGCAGCACGTCCATCATCTGCTTGGGGACAAAGGCGTGAATTGCGAGCCCGCCCTGGGAAAGCGTCGCGAAGAAGAAGGCGGCCAGCAATACGCCCACAGGGTGGTTGCGGCCTACGAGTGCGACGGCGATTCCCATGAATCCGGCGCCGCTGGCGAAGCCATCCTCATAGTAGTGTTTGTAGCCGAGGACGTAGTTGATGCCCCCGATGCCGGCGATCATGCCGGAGAGTGTGAGCGTGCGGAGCCAGACCCGGCCAACGCTGATCCCACCGTATTCCGCGGCATCGGGCTGCAATCCAACCGCACGCAGGTCGTAACCCGCGCGCGCGCGAAAAAGGTAGAACCAGACTGCACCCGCCGCGACGACCGCGACGATCAGCGCGAGATTTGCCGCGGAGCCATGGAATCGCGGAGATATATCCGCCAGGCGCGGCAGGGCTCCAGCGTGGATCTCGGGGGTGTGCAAAGTCTCCGGAACGTGGAGGTGTCCAGCGATGAACCAGTTGAGCAGCGCCAGCACGATGAAGTTGAGCATGATCGTGACGATCACTTCGTGGGCGCCGAATCTAGTTTTGAGATAAGCCGGGACGGATCCGACAACGCCGCCGGCCAGCCCGGCCGCGATCATGCAAAGCGGCAGGGCCAGTATGAGTGGAGTCCCCACCGGAAGCGCGAGCCCTGTAAGCGCGGCGGCGAATCCGCCGGCCGCTAGCTGGCTCTCACCACCAATGTTGAACAATCCCGCCCGCAAACCGAACGAGACTGCGAGCCCGGTGAAAGCGAGGGTGGTCGCCTTGTACAACACCTGGCCGAAGCCGTACGCATTCCCCCAGGTTCCTTCGAGCAGCAACCGATACACAGCGGCCGGTGACTGTCCGTAACTCAGAATCAACAAGTCCCCGCAAATCAGTGCGACGAGCAAGGCAACCAGTGGAGGAATGAGTGCTTCCTCCGCGCGCTCTCGCCACGGCGTCGCGGCGAACTTCGGCCTCACTTCTGCCGGCAACGAGGACGCGGTCAAGCGGCGTTGCCTTTTTTCGTGCCAATCATGTATTCGCCAAGAACCTCTTCACTCGCGGCGGCCGCTGGCATCACTACCGCGAACTTGCCGCGGTACATCACTGCGATGCGGTCGGACAGCGCCAGAACCTCATTCAGCTCGGCGCTTACGAGCAGAATGGCCTTGCCGCGTGCTCGCGCATCCAGCAGCTGCTGGTGGATGAATTCGATGGCGCCGACGTCGACGCCGCGTGTGGGCTGGGAGGCGAGGAGAACGGAGAAGCTACGCCCCATTTCCCGGGCTACGACGACTTTCTGCTGATTGCCGCCAGACAGTGCCCGGGCGGTGAGGACCGGATTTGCCGGCCTGATGTCGAAGGCGGAGACCTCCTTGATCGCGTTCTCCATGACGCGATCGTTGTCGATGACTCCTCGCCTCGAGAAATGCTTCTGGAGTCCGAGTATGAGGTTGTCGGCCACTGTATACTCGAGGATGAGTCCACGGCGGTGCCTGTCCTCGGGAATGTGGGACAGGCCGGCATCGTGACGCACGGCTACCGGTCTTCGGGTTATGTCGACGCCGTCTATCAGGATTTCCCCCGCGGCGATGCTTCTGAGCCCAGCCAGTGCCTCAATGAGCTCAGTCTGGCCATTCCCTTCGACTCCAGCGATGCCGACAATCTCTCCCGGCTTGACCCGGAAGCTGACGTCATCGACTACCCGAACGCCGTGCGAGCCTTTGATGCCGAGATTTCGGACATCAAGCCCCTGGTCGGTGCCAGCATCGGCCGGTCGCCCGAGCGGTTGCACCCTCTTGCCGGCCGAGAGTGAGACTTCGCGGCCGACCATCATACGCGCGATCTCAGCCGGTGTCGTTTCCGCTGTCTTGATGCGAGCGACCGTTTCACCCGCCCGCATCACGGTAATCGTGTCCGACAGCTCCACCACCTCGTCGAGGCGGTGCGTTATCAGAACGATCGTGTCGCCGTTGTCGCGAAGTCGGCGCAGCACCGCCCATAGCTCGCGGACCTCGGGCGGCGACAAAACGGCGGTTGGCTCGTCGAGAACAAGAATGCGAGCGCCGCGAAACAAGATCTTGAGTATCTCGACACGCTGGGCTTCGCCAACCGAGAGGTCGGAGACGAGTCTCTCCGGAACGATCACCAACCCTGTCTCGCTCGAGAGTTTTCGTACATCGTCGGCGGCTCGCTGGTAATCGAGAACCACGCCTCTTGTCTTGGGCTCGCAGCCAAGCACGAGATTCTCTGCCACCGTCAGCGTCGGCACGAGCATGAAGTGCTGGTGGACGATTCCAATGCCGGCCGCGATAGCGTCGTTGGTCGACCATCCGGTTACATCACGGCC
>JALYLC010000132.1 GCA_030774435.1 Actinomycetota bacterium | reverse complement strand
GCCCATGATCCCACAGCAGTCGGACGGATAACTACTGACCACACAATCCAGTCCCGAAAAAGACGCGACCCACGCAACCAAACCGAGTCGCGGCCTCTCAACCGGACCTTATTGCGGGGAACTTCGGTCTAAATGAGCGTGCCGCTCCCGACACCACGATCATTTAGAAATGCGCTCTTAGGGGACGTGCGACCTGGCGCCGAGTCGCGCGATCAGGAGCGGCAGTGCGGCGATTGACAGCAGCACCGGACCGGTGACGACGCGCGAGGCCGACTGCGCGAGCAGGCCGCCGACGGGAATCCGCGCGTTCCAGTAGACGGCGATGAGCCCCGCCATGCTGAGCGCGAGCAGCAGCAGGTACCCGCCGGCCAGGGCATCGCGCCGGCGCACGGCGAGGATCAGCGCGGCCAGGACGGCGAGCGCCACGATCCCGGGCCACTTCAGCCAGACGAGCTCCGCAGCGAGCCGGTGGACGATGGTCGGGAGGGAGTGGGCCTGGCGGGCCATGCGGCCGAGCGACGGCGCGACGTCCGCATCGTGCAGGTGATGCGCTCGAACCCACAGCTGCCAGGGAAGCGCCGTGACCACGACGCACCCGGAGGCGAGCGCGAAGCGCCACGCATCGCTCGCCGAACGCCGGCCGGCGATCACGAGGCCGACGACGGCGAAGAGGGCGCCGTCGAGGACGAATCCCTCCTGCTTGATCGCGAGCGCGCCGGCGGCGAGCAGGGCTCCCAGAAGCAGGCGATCGCCACCGTCACCCATCAGCCAGAGCGCGACCGCGAGCGCCGAAGCGGCCCACAGGCAGGCGGTCGGCACGTCCGCATAGGCGGCGAGCAGCTGCGTGTGCAGGCTCGGAGCCACGAACAGGAGGAGCAGCGTCGCAGCCAGGATCGCCGGCGGGACGCGGTGCCGCGTGAGCGACCAGATCGTCCCTGCGAATGCGGCGGCGAGCAGCACGAACTGGAGATGGATCGTGCGCCCGTCGGCGCCGCCCATGAAGTGGAAGTCGAAGGCCTCGACGGAGGGAAGGCCGAGCGGATACTCCCGGTGCGACGCCAGATAGGACGCGGACAGCGCACTCGAGTCGAACGCGCCCGAGATCAGGCCACCGTGGCCGTAGAGGAGCTTCGCCTTGAGCGTCCAGTCGGCGTAGGCGTCGAATTTCAGCAGTGGCTGTGAGGCCGCGCGCAGCACGAACGGGATGCCCGCCACCGCTGCGACCGCGGCGAACGCGCGGCCGCCGCCTGAGCTGTCGACCGCGGGTCGCGCCTGTCTGCGGCGACGCATGAGCCCGGCTGTCAGCGTCGCGAGCGTGATCGCCCCGAGCACGAGCGGCGTCGGCGCGACGCCTGCGTAGATCAGCGGCGGAAGGGCGACCGCGGCCGACGCGAAGCCTGCGAGCAGCGCCGGTGCGATCCTCGAGGCCGGACGCAGGCGATCCCACGTGCCCGTCAGCATCAAGGCTCCCGCGCCCAGCGAGAGGAGGATGCCGTTGGCGGCGAGCAGACCGGCGAGGCTCACCTCCGCACCTCGACGAGCCAGTCGCGCCCGAACCGCCAGGCATGCTCGGGATGACGCACGCCGGCGCTGGACGGGTCGGCGCCGCGCACGAGCAGCCAGACGGCGTCGCGCCGCGAAACCTGGACGCGCGGCGCGAGCGCGAACTGCGTCCAGGACTGGCCCGCCTGCCAGACGAAGGCCAGCGAGCGATTCGGATTGGAAGCCGAGCCCCAGCGGCCCGCGCGGACGATCGCGAACGGGTCGCCTCCGGGGATCCGGCGCTGTGCGGCGTGCACGAGGCCGAGGTTCGTGCCCTCGGCAGCGCCCGGCCCACGCGCATCGGCAGCAGCAGCCGCTGACAGCCTCAGGTTCGCCCGCGCGCCTCGGATGTCCGAGAGCAGTGCCACCGGCATCCACGCGAGGATGATCAGGAGCACCGCGACGAGCAGGGCGGCCTGGGACGTCGTTGCCGGCAGTGAGCGTCTGCGGAGCTCGGCGGCAGCTCTGCGGATCATCGGCGCGGAGCCTACCCGCCGGGCGAAGGCGGATTCGAGGAACCCGCGGTGGCGAGGGCGCCAGGTTGCCCGCACCGAAGCCGGCAGCTGATCTGCGAGGATTGCGCGCCGATGACGCCGACGAACGTACTGCTCACCTGCGCCGGGATGCGCGGCGACATGGTCATGGCGTTCCAGGCGGCACTGGCTCGCGAGGGAGCGGGCGGCGTGGTCGTCGCGGCCGATGTCAGCCGTCTGGCGCCGACGCTCTACCTGGCCGACCGCAGGGCGCTCGTGCCGCCGGTGAGCGCCCCCGGCTACGTCGCGTCTCTGCTCGCTTTGTGCGAGCAGCACGGGATTCGCGCGGTGCTGCCGCTGACCGATCTCGACCAGTCCATCCTGACGTCGCGCCGCGGCGACTTCGCCGCGATGGGAGCGACCGTCGTGGCCTCGGATCCCGAGACCTGCGACCTGTCCGTGGACAAGTACGCCGCGCACTGCTTCTTCGAGCAGCACGGCATCGGCTCGCCGCCCAGCTGGCTGCCCGGCGAGCTGCCGACGGAGATCCCGTTCCCCGTGCTCGTCAAGGCGCGGCGGGGCTTTGCTGCCCGTCATATCTACCGCGCAAGCGACGCGGACGAGCTGGCGTTCTTCCTGCGCTACACGACCGCGGAGTCGATGGTGCAGGCGTTCTGCACGGGCGAGGAGTTCTCGATCGACCTCATCAGCGATCTGTCGGGCCGCTGCCTCGAGGCCGTGCCGCGCTCGATGATCGAGTCCAAGGGCGGCGAGACGATCAAGGGCGAGTCGCTCGACGACGCGGGCCTGCGCGAGGTCGCGGTGCGCGTCGCCGAGACGCTCGGGATCAAGGGCCCGGCCTGCGTGCAGTGCTTCCGCGACGGCGACACGCACCTCGTGACGGATGTGAATGCGCGCTTCGGCGGAGGCTTTCCCGTGCACGTCGCGGCGGGCGGCGGCTATCCCGACATCGTGCTGTCGCTTGCGCGGGGCGAGAGCCCTGCGCCACGGATCGGCTCCTACCGCTCTGGCGTGACCATGGTGCGCTACCTGGCGCAGGTGATCCTCGAGCGGGGCGCCGGAGATTCGCTGCAGGTCGCGGCTGACGCCTCGGGCCTGCGCACGCCGCCCGCCCTCTGAAACTCGTCTACCCTCAGGCGGTGGACGCCTCTGGCGCAGACGACGTCGAGATCGCGCTCGGGGTCTACGTCCGCCGCGTCGTGCGGCGCTGGTGGATCGTCGTCGCGGCCATCGTCGTCGCGGCCGCGATCGCAGTGGCCGGCTCCACGAGCGGGCACACGACGTACCGCGCGCAGACGCTCATCAGCATCGGGACGCCGTACACGGCCACCGGCGGCGCACCCATCACGAGCGCCTTCTGCACGTCGCCGGTCGCTCCCGCGACGCTGATCAAGCAGGACTCGATCCGCGAGGCGGCCGAGCGAGCGGCAGGGCTGAAGGCCGGCGCGCTGAAGGGCCGTGCCTCGTCGCAGCCGGTGCCCGGCGCGGTCACGAAGCTCAACTTCACGCCGGCCGTCAACATCGTCGTGCAGGGCTCGTTCAAGGGCGCCGCGACGGCCAAGGCGGCAGACGCGCTGGCCAAGGGCGTGCAGACCGCCTGCAGCCAGTACGCGCTGCGGCGCGAGACGACGACGCAACGGCGCCTCGACCGCGAGTTGAAGGAGCAGGCCGACCTCAACAAGCGTCTGGACGAGGCGCAGGCGCTGCTCGACAAGGTCCAGGCCGACAGCGCGCTCTCGGCCACCAACCGGCTGCTTGCGGCGACGGTAGCGGGAAACACGCTCTCGAACATCACGCAGCGCCAGAACCAGCTCGACCAGTTCATCGGCGACGACCAGTCGCTGCTCGAGCAGGTGCGCTACGTGGAGCTGACCCAGATCATCACGCACGCCAAGGCGAGCAAGGTGACCGCGGGCGGCAGCAGCGGCTCCCTCGGCGTCGCGATCGTGCTCGGGGCGCTCATCGGCATCGCGCTGGCACTACTGTCGCATGTAGTGATTCCGACGCGACGCAGGGAGACGCAATGACCGAACGGGCGCTCGTGACCGGCGGGGCAGGGTTCATCGGCTCGCACGTGGTGGACTCGCTCGTGCACGACGGCTACGAGGTGCTCGTGGTCGACGACCTCTCGGCGGGAGACGCAACCCGGATTGCGCCCGGCGTTGAGCTCGCCAGGGTCGACATCACCGACACGTCAGCGCTGGCCGCGGCCTTCGACGGGTTCCGGCCCGCTGCGGTCTTCCATCTCGCGGCGCAGGCCAGCGTGACTGTTTCGGTGGCCGATCCCGGCCGCGATTGCGCGGTCAACGTACTCGGGACCCTGAACGTCGTCGAGGCTGCGCGCAGGCACGGCGCTCCGCTCGTCTTCACCTCCACCGGGGGCGCGCTGTACGGCGAGGATGCGCCCATCCCGACGGCGGAGGACCAGCTGCCGCTGCCGCTCTCGCCCTACGGGGCCTCGAAGCTGGCGGCGGAGGCCTACGTGCGCAGCTGGTCGGCCGCGCACGGCGTGCCGAACGCCGTCATGCGCCTCGGCAACATCTACGGCCCGCGCCAGACGCCCCACGGCGAGGCGGGCGTCGTCGCGATCTTCAGCTACCGCCTGTTCGCGGGCAAGCCCTGCACGCTGTATGGCCACGGCTCGCCGACGCGCGACTACGTGCACGTGCTCGACGTCGTCGCCGCGCTGCGCGCCGCCAGCGGCCGCGCGGGCATCTACAACGTCGGTACGGGCGTCGAGACCGACGTCGCCACGCTGTATGCGCGGCTCGCCGAGGCGGCCGGCTCGACCGCCGAGCCCGCGCTCGCCGACCTGCGCCCGGGCGAGCTGCGCCGCTCCTGCCTGGACGCCTCGTACGCCCGCAGCGAGCTCGGCTGGGAGCCGCGGATCGCGATCGCCGACGGGCTCGCCGGCACGTACGAGGCGATGGTCGACGACTTCCGCGCTGCCTCCTGATTTTCAAGCATCGCTAGCATGCGAGGAAGTCGCCTCGGCGACGGACCTCCCACAAGGACTCTCCGATTCCCACCACGGTTGTCTCCGGCGGGGCCGGTTTCCTCGGCTCCCACCTCTGCGAAGCATTGCTCGGCCGCGGCCATCGCGTGCTCTGCGTCGACAACCTCGAAACCGGGTCGTTGACCAACATCGAGCATCTGCGCGACGAGCGTTTCGTGTTCATCCAGCACGATCTCGTGAGCCATCTCGAGATCACCGAGCCGATCAACTGGGTGCTCCACTTCGCCAGCCCGGCGAGTCCGATCGACTACCTGCGCCTGCCCCTGCACACGCTCAAGGTGGGCGCCTACGGGACGCACAACATGCTCGGGCTGGCCAAGGCGCACCGCGCGCGCTTCCTGACCGCCTCCACGAGCGAGGTCTACGGCGACCCGCACGTCCATCCGCAGCCCGAGTCCTACTGGGGCAACGTCAACCCGATCGGCCCGCGCGGCGTCTACGACGAGGCCAAGCGCTATGCCGAGGCGCTCACCATGGCCTACCACCGCCAGCAGGGCGTCGACACCGCGATCGCCCGGATCTTCAACACCTACGGCCCGCGCATGCGCGCCCACGACGGCCGTGCGATCCCGACGTTCGTGCGCCAGGCGCTCTCAGGCGAGCCGATCACGGTGTTCGGCGACGGAGCCCAGACCCGTTCGTTCTGCTACGTCGACGACCTCGTCGACGGCATCCTGCGCCTCGCCGAGTCCGGCGAGCACCTCCCCGTCAACATCGGCAATCCCGAGGAATTCACGTTGCTCGAACTGGCCGAGAAGGTGATCACCTTGACCGCTTCCGAAAGTCGCATCGTCTTCGAGGCGCTGCCCGCCAACGATCCCAAGCAGCGCCGTCCCGACATCACGCGTGCACAGGAGCTGCTCGGCTGGGTCCCGCGCACCGGCCTCGACGACGGCCTGCGCATGCTGCTGGAACGCTCGCGCCGCGCCGAGCTGCTTGGAAGGACGGTGGGAGCATGAAACGCCTGCTGACAGCGCTTCTGGCCGCGCTCGCCCTTGTTGCCGTCGCCGCGACCGGCGCCACCGCACAGCAGGAGCGTGCGCGCTCGGCGCCCATGCTGCTGGGCGTCATGGACGACGCCCTGCTCGGCAACCTCCCCGACGTCGCCTTCCCGGCCGTGCAGTTGCTGCACCCGCAGGTCATCCGCTACGACGTCTCGTGGGCGCAGGCCGCGCCGCGCAAGCCCGCCGACGCCACGAATCCCGACGACCCGGCCTACGACTGGTCGCTCGTCGACCAGGTGGTCGTGCGCGCCGACGCTCTGGGCGTTCCGGTCATGCTGACGATCGAGGTCACGCCGCGCTGGGCCGGCGGTGGCACGGGCAACAAGGCGCCGGTCAACGTGGCTTCGCTGCAGGCCTTCGCCTATGCGGCGGCCACGCGCTACAGCGGGCAGCACGTCGTACCAGCGACCGGCCAGGTGCTGCCTGCGGTGACGCGCTGGGAGGCCTGGAACGAGCCCAACACCACGAGCCACCTGACGCCGCAGTACAGCTGCCGCTGCTCCTCGGCCCAGCCGGTGGCGCCAGGAATCTACGCCAGGATCCTGACCGCGATCTACCGCGGCGTGCACTCCGCCGGCACGCACGCCGGCATCAAGGAGATCGTCGCCGGAGGCGCGACGAAGCCCAACTACTCCGGTCCGAAGACGTTCGAGCCGGCCGTTGCGCCGCTGCGCTTCGCGTTGCTGCTGGGCAAGCGGCACCCGCCGCTCGACGTGTATTCGCACCACCCGTACCGCACGGACGTGGGCAAGAAGGCCGGGCAGCTGGCCGGCCTGAACGACATCGGGTTCGCCGACCTGCCGCGCCTGATCCAGGGCCTCGACACGGCCTTCCCGGGCAAGCACCTGCACCTCTGGGTCACCGAGTACGGGTTGCAGACGAACCCGCCCGACGGCTTCCAGGGCGTCAGCCTCGCCAGTCAGTCGCAGCAGCTGCGCCGCAACGTCGCCTCGGCTCGGGCTAATCCCCGCATCGACATGCTGGTCTGGTTCCTGATCCGCGACGAGCAGGTGCGCAAGCCGTTCGCCGCCGGCTTCCAGACGGGCCTCGCGTTCACGAACGGTCAGGCCAAGCCGGCCTGGTCGGTGTTCCGCTCCCTGGCGCAGTGACCGCCCTCCAGAGCGCGACCGCGAATGCGGCCAGTACGGCGTTGCGCAGCGCCAGGACTGCGATCGCCCTCCAGTGGAAGTGCGGCAGGTCGTCGAACGCGACGTCCAGCTCGAGCCGCGTCAGAGCGCAGGTCAGGGCCAGGAGCACTGCCTGCAGCGGGTAGCGGGGGGCGAGCAGCGCCGAGAGCGGCGCCAGCCAGAGCAGGTACTGCGGCGAGAGCACGGGCGCGACGGCGACCAGCGCGCCCAGCGCCGCGAGCAGCGCCAGCGCGCGGTCGGCGTC
>JALYLC010000131.1 GCA_030774435.1 Actinomycetota bacterium | reverse complement strand
CTGCGGATTCCATTGCTGCTAGCGGAGAGGTAGCAGCTGCCAGCCTGGGACTGCGGCAGGATCATACGAACCTTCAACCGCGAACGGACGGTTGAGCGGAACGCGCGCGACGAGATCACCGTCGGGAGGATGTTGGTCGAATCCTTGCGCAGGAGCACGCGCTTGATGAAGACCCAGCGAGCGAGACTGCCGTTGAAGCGCTGGAACACCGCGTACTTGCCGGCGAAGCTCTGGGCGGCGAACAGGCGCAACGAGTAGCGGTGCGGTGCCACCCTGCCGAGACGCAGGCGCGGTCGCACCTTCACGCTCACCACTTGGCTGCTCGTGCTCTTGACCTTGACCGTGTAGTCGGTGTTCTTGGCCGGCCGCAGAGACGCGCTGAATGCACCACCAGTCGTCGTCTGCACGGTGGTCGCTTTACTCGCTCCGCTCGTCCCGCACTGCGTCGCGATGACCTCGACGTTCTCGCCGATCTTCTGACTCGACAGCGTCCCGCTCAGCGTGACCTCCCCTGCGTAGCTCACGGTCTGCGGTGTTGCGGACAGCGTCAGCGTTTCCGCGGGCGCGGTCACGGTGACCGTACCCTGGAACGTGTTTCCCTTCACGTTAGGATCGGAATACGTGAACGTTCCGGCCGATGCGAACGTGCATGTGCCGCTTTGCGCAGGCTGCAGCACAAGCGGGTTCGGGGTGCACGTCACCCCGGCCGTGGCCTTGAAGACCACCTGATGCGCAACTGCGTCGGTGTTTGTGAACTGCACCGTATCCGCACTCGCGATCGTCGCGGCGTTCGGCACGTAACCGTTCGGCGTGATCGTCACCGTCACCGTCGCCGCGGCAGCCGCAGCCACGACCACCAACGCAATCACTGGGACGGCAGCAGTCAAGGCTTTCCGCAGCAATCGCTTCCTACGTCGGACCGGAGGGAGAGGATGCATGCGGGGTACATCGACGGTATCGCAGTTCCGCTAGATCCCGCGGGCGGGTGATCGTTTGCCTCGTAGGTGCACGCGTGTGCCTTGGCGGCGGCGTGAGGTGCGGCTGCGCGCCATCCAGGTTCAGCATCATGCGCTCGATCTCTCCGAAATGCCGCTCGTCCATCTGCTCTCGCAGCCTACGCGACGCGACCCCCCGCATCCGGGAGCGGATAACGCTTTCCAGCATGCTCCAGCACGGACCACCGCGTGCACCGCTGAACCTGCGACGACTGTGTCCGCCGCTGCCCAGATCCGTGCCTCCAGTGGTGCCGTTTTGGTGCCGTTTGGGGGTCGTACAGGCTGGATCTATTGGGCTTCGCGGACTACGCATTCCGCATGGTTGACACAAATAAGACGCATGAGACGGTGCCCGGTGCGGATCATCGACCAAGCAGTCGCGCCAGGGGCACCGGAGGGTTCGACAGCCGTCCAATTGGGTGCATGGACGTCTACGCCGGATAGCAGGCCTTCTAAACCCGCCTCGCATGCACTCATCGGCCGCGATTGAGTGCGATGGCGACTACGTCACTCGCATCCATTGGCCGGTCAGGATCGCGCCGCGCTGATGGCAGGGGTCGCTGCCGCCAACCGGTGCGAGCGTCAGCATGTCGCCGCTGACGGACCACGAGTAGTCGGTTGCCGGGCCCCATGACTCACACCACCAGCCGCCCCGCGGGTCTGCGTCAACGATCGGTCCGATGGTCACAGCGCCCGCGATGTGGAAGGTCGTCGGCCCGAGGACGTAGTCGTTGTCGAGGATGTAGCCGAAGCCGCTGGTCTTGCTCGACACCGGGTCGAAGTTCCCGGGTGCGACGTCCTCGAGCCAGCGTTGCTCGAAGTCCAGCGTCCAGGTGCCGGCGGGAACGGAGTCGCTGGCAGATGCTCCCGGATCCGCGGGCACCGCCTGCGCCACGTCGCGCTGCCACTTGCCCGCGAGTTGTGCGGGAGGCGTCGGCGCCGGGAGCACTCGCGCACGCACCGTGTCGCTGACGACGCGCCCGTCGATCGTTCGGACTCGCACGGTGAAGCGGTGACGGCCGGGCGACAGGAACGACGTGACGAGGAAGGCACCGTCGTCGCTGTAGGTGTACGGCGGGTTGCGCTCGACCCAGCGAACCTTCCCGTCGATGAGAAAGTCGACCCTTGCCGCAAACGTGCCTGGCAGATGCGGGAACGCGAGCCAGTGGATGCGGTGCGGAAGCACCGTCTTACCGTCGAGAGTGGAGGTCACCCCGAGGCGTTTCTTGACCGCGCCGGCGTCCACCGCCGAAGCGAACGCGGCGGCACACGCCAGGGCGAGGGCCACGGCGATCAGGCGGGAGAGCGAAGCACGCCGTTCAGGACTCAACATCCGAAACACTGGTCCGGGTCGTTGTGCGCCACCAGGCTGTGGTCGAGCACGACCGCAAAGCCCGTGAAGATCCCGCCACCCTCGCGACTGAGCCCAGCACTCGCCTTGAGGACGTTCTCAGCGACGACCGTGTTGTGCAGCGCGAGGACGACCGGGGGATCGTGGAACAGGACGTCATTCCAGATACCGCCGCCCTGAGCGAAGCCCGCGGGCCCGGTTGCCACTCCCGTGTTGCCCCGAATCTGGTCGTTGCGAAGCTCGAGCAGCCCGTTGTTGGTAAGCCCGCCGCCGATGACCGTCGCCGAGCCGGCAGGGCTGGACGCGCTCATCGAGTTGCCGCTGATCACGCTATTGCTGATCAGCGCGGGCTGGTCCTGGCTGAACGCCGAGATCGCGCCGATCGCGCCCGCCACTCCGGAGGGGCTCGTGACCGTCACACGGTTGCCGGTCACGCGGCTGTTGTCGATTGTCGCGTCGCCGTCGAACTCGAGCGCACTACCCGAGGGGCCGACGTCCTCGGTCGACTCGACGGTCGCAGCCAGTTGGTTGCCACTCACACTGCTGTTGCGGAGCACGAGCGAGCTCCCGCCGCAGATGCACATGCCGGCGTCGAATCCGGCCGGTTCGCCGTTCAGATCGTCCAACGAGATGCTGTTGCCGTCGATGCGCGTGTTGTCGATCGCGACCGACGCGCCGTCGCCGACGTGCACCCCGCCCGAGTTGGCGTTCATGTCGATCGTTTCCCCGTCGGCGAGGAAGTACGGGAGCGAGCTCGACAGCGCCACCGTGTTCGACGTGATCGCGCTGTTCTTGATGACCAGCGCCGTGCCGCTGTCGGCGAAGATGCCGCCGCCCTCGGCAAACCGGCTGTGCGGAGCCGAAGCGGACGCACGGTTGCCGCTCACGACGACGTTGGTCAGGCTCAGGTTGTTCCCGTGCGCGTAGATCCCGCCACCGTCGGCGTCGCTCGCAGGCCCGCCGAGCTGGTTGTCGGTGACGCGCGTGTTGCTGAGCGTCAGGTCACCCCAGGTGTCGATGCCGCCGCCACCCGCCTGGGCGAAGGGACACGGACCCGCGGGGCAGGCGGGCCAGCCATCCGCCTGGTCGGGCGGCGGGGCGAACGTCGCCTTGGGCGCGACGCGGTTGCCGCTGATGACGCTGTTGCTGATCGTCACGCTCGCGCCAGGCGCAAACTGCGCGCCTGGCGGAACCTCGATTCCGCCGCCGAGCGCGATCACGTTCTCGACGCCGACGAAGGCTCCGGATTCGGGGCTCGAACTCGTCGAGCCGCCCGTGATGGTCACACCGTCGAGCGACACGGTCGGCTCGCTCGCCGCGCCGATCCGGCCGATCGTCAACACCGGCCCGCCGCCCTTGATCACGGTCGCGCCGGCTCCCGAACCCACGATCCGCACGCTCGTCGTGACGGTTGCGCCTCCTGCGAATGTCCCGCGCCCGAGCGCGATCGTGTCACCGTCGTGCGACGCGTCGAGCGCCGCCTGGATGGTCGAGTAGCAGCCGGAGGCAGATCCGACGCAGAGGCGCGCGCCCTTGCTCGCGCCCGTCGCGACGGGCGCGGCTTGCAGACTCGGGACGGCGTTCGCGACGGCTCGCTGGAGGAGCAGCGCCTGCCCGCTGAACGGCGATGTGCGCGCGTGTACGCGCTGCCGTGGAGCCGCGCTCGCCGGCGCAAGCGCGGCGGCGCAACTCAGCGCGAGGATGGTGATGACGACGCGCAGTTTCACGACGCTCCCCTTCGTTGGCGATTGCGAGCGGGAGAGTGACTGGGCGGCCTTGCAAGTTCCTGGTAATCACCTTGCAGTGATGCGTACTGTTGCGCGGTGGAGTTCACGATCCTCGGGTCCGTCGAAGCGCGTCGCGACGGCCGGGCCGTGCCACTCGGAGGTCCCAAGCAGCGCGCGCTGCTGGCCATCCTGCTGCTCAACGCCAACACGCCCGTCTCGCGCGATCGCCTGGTCGACGGGCTGTGGGGGGAGCGCCCGCCGCCGAGCGCCGTGCAGACGCTCGACAGTTACCTGTCGAAGCTGCGGCGCGCGCTCGGCGCCGACAGGATCGCCCGGCGCGCGTCCGGGTACGTCGTTCGCGTCGAGCCCGGAGAGCTCGATTTTCACCGCTTCGAGGCGCTCGTCACGGCGGCGCACAACGCGCGCGGGCCTGCGGACACGTCCCGTCTCCTGGCCGAGGCGCTCGCGCTCTGGCAGGGCACGGCCTTCTCAGACCTCCTCTACGAGCCGTTCGCGAACGAGGCCTCCGAGCGAATGGAGGAGCGCCGGTTGGGCGCCATCGAGGAACGACTCGACGCAGATCTCGCGCTGGGAAGCGGCCCGGAGCTGATCGACGAGATCGAAGCGCTCGTGCGCAAGCACCCGCTGCGCGAGCGTCTACTCGGGCAGCTGATGCTTGCGCTCTACCGCGCTGGGAGGCAGGCGGATGCGCTCGCCGCGCTGCAGCGCGCCCGGCACGGCCTAGCCGAGCAGCTCGGATTGGAGCCCGGGCCGCAGCTGCGCGAGCTCGAGCGGCTGATCCTGCAACACGACGCCGGACTCGACGCCGCACGTTCGCCCGCCCCCGCTGCGGTGCGCACGCGGCGCCACCGACGCGTTCTGGCCGGCGCGGCGACGGCGACTGCCCTCGCTGCTGTCGTCATCGTCGCAGTGTTCGCGACCGGCGGTGGCGGGGGCGCGCCGCTGGGGGCGAAGGCGACCGACAGGCTGCTTGCGATCGACGCGGCGTCCGGAACGCTCGCGGACTCGATCGAGCTGCCGGACACTCCCAGCGGGATGACCTTCGGACTCGGCTCGCTCTGGATCACGAGTCCAAACCGCCAGGAAGTGCTGCGGGTCGATCCGTCCTCGCGCGAGGTCACCGACCGCATCCCCGTCGCCGGCCAGCCGGGAAGCATCGTCACCGGTGCCGGCGCGATCTGGGTGGCGAGCACGCTGGGAGGCTCGATCCAGCGCATCGATCCGGCGACCGATCGCGCCACGCAGACGATCCGCCTGGGCGGGGCGAACACCGGCGCGATCGCCTTCTACGCGGGACGGCTGTGGGTGGCGGACACGATCGACCACGCACTCGTCGTCGTGGATGCCCGCACCGGCGAGATCACGAACACCTACTCGCTCGACCTCCGCCCGACGGCCGTCGTTGCGGGCCCAGCCGGCGTGTTTGCTGCCGATTCCGGACAACACGCGATCGTCGAGATCGATCAGCGCACGGGCCGGCAACTGCAGGAGATCTCGGTGGGCAACGGCCCTGTCGCCCTGGCAGAGGCCGACGGCTCGCTGTGGGTCGCAAACAGCCTCGATGCGACGGTGACGAGAGTCGATCCGCAGCGCGGCGTCGTCGCGCGCACGATCGCCGTCGGCAGCGGCCCTGCGGCGCTGGCGGTGGCACGCGGAGCGATCTACGTCGCGAACCAGTACTCGCGCAATGTCTCGCGCATCGACCTGCGCACGAACCGCGTTACGACGACCAACGCCGGCGGCGAGCCGGCGACCCTCGCGGCCGGCATGGGCAAGGTCTGGGTGGCGTCTGCGCCCAGTTCGGCCGCCCACCGCGGCGGGAGCCTCGCGATCCTGTCCCCCCAGCGGTTCACGACCATCGACCCCGCCCTGCAGTTCTCTGCACCGCCTCCGATCTTCGGCAAGCTCGCCTACGACGGCCTCGTCACGTTCGAGAGCGCGCCCGGCCCGGCGGGCCTCCGGCTCATTCCCGATCTCGCTCTGGCCCTGCCGACGCCGGAGAACGGCGGCACGACCTACCGGTTCCGGCTGCGGCGCGGCATCCGCTACGCGAACGGCCGGGCCGTGCGCGCGGCCGACTTCCGCCGCGGGATCGAACGGCTCTTCCTCGTCGACTCCCCCGGCGTCGACTACTTCGCCGGAATCGTCGGCGCAGAGCGCTGCACACGCCGGCGCTGCAACCTCGCCCAGGGCATCGAGATCGACGACGCGGCGGGCACCGTCGTCTTCCACCTGCGCACTCCCGATCCCGACTTCCTCTTCAAGCTGACGCCCCTGGAGTTCGCAGCACCGATCCCGCCGGGCATTCCCAATCGTGACGTCGGTACCGCCCCCATGCCCGGTACGGGCCCGTACCGGATTCTCCACTGGACGCGTCGCGAGATTCGCTTCGTCCGTAACCCGTACTTCCACGAGTGGTCGCACGCCGCGCAACCCGACGGGGTTCCCGACCAGATCGTCTGGCGGTTCACCACATCGCCCGCCAGCGCCGAGCGTGCCGTGGCGCAAGGCCGCGCCGACTGGATCTTCGGCGCCGTCGAGCTCAATCGGCTGCACTCGCTGGAGCTCCGATTCCCGTCACAGATCCACACCAACCCGGCGTTCGTCTTCGAGTTCGTGCCGCTCAACACGCACCGGCCTCCGTTCGACGACGTGCGTGTCCGCCGCGCTCTCAACTTCGCCATCGACCGCGCAAAGATCGCCCGCATGTACGGCGGCCCCGGAATCGCGACTCCGTGGTGCCAGGCGATCGCCTCCGGGATGGAGGGATACGAGCGGCGCTGCCCGTACACCGCGAAGCCCAACGCGCGCGGCACCTGGACGGCGCCCGACCTCGCCACGGCACGGCGTCTGGTCGCAGCGTCGGGAACGCGAGGCGAGCAGATCGACGTCTGGGGCTCGACCGACGAAGGGACCGTGCCGCAGGCGGTCGTTCGCTATTTCGCGTCGGTCCTGCGCTCGCTCGGCTACCGGACGCGGCTTCATCTCGTGCCGCGGAGTTCCTACACCGCGTCTCTGCGCCGCACGCTCCAGCTCTCCGTCGACGGTGATTGGCTGGCCGACTACCCGGCGCCCTCCTCCTACGTGCCCGGGTTCTTCGGCTGCCACGGCGGCTACAGCAACGGGTTCGTGTGCGATGCGACCCTCGAGCGGCAGATCGCGAGCGCGTCGACGCTCCAGGTGCGCGACCCGCACGATGCCGCGGGCGCCTGGGCCCGAGTCGACCGCCGCATCACCGATCAAGCGCTCTTCGTACCGACCGTGCAACTCGAGCAACCGGAACTCGTCTCGAAGCGCGTCCGCAACTACGAGTACCACCCGGTCTGGGGCTTCATCGCCGACCAGGCCTGGCTGCACTGACAATCATCCAGCGTTAGCGGCGCAGGGCGTTCTGCCGCCCAGATCCTTGCCTCCAGTGGTGCCGTTTTGGTGCCGTTCACGGTCGTACGGGCTGGATTTTTTGGACTCTTCGGACTACACATTCCGCATGGTTGACACAAATTAGAATTAGACGCATGAGACGGTGCCGGTTGCGGATCGTACCCAGGAGGTCAGCGGTTCGAGCCCGCTTAGCTCCAT
>JALYLC010000130.1 GCA_030774435.1 Actinomycetota bacterium | reverse complement strand
TGGACACAAGCGAGTACGTGCGTTTCCGGAAGCCCGGTCACCGTGTTACCGGTGATCGCGCAAGCCAGGACCACCAGCAGGGCGTCGGGATCGACTTCGCACATGCGATCGTCGACGACCACAGCCGACTCGCCTACGCCGAGATCCACGCCGACCAGAAAGCGGCCACCGTCGCTGCGTTCCTCGATCGCGCGCTCGCCTTCTACGCGAGCCACGGCATCGTCGCGAAGCGACTGATGACCGACAACGCCTGGATCTACCTGCGCAGCCGCGCAGTCCGAGAACTGCTCGCCCGCAACCGGATCCGTCACCTCACGACCAAGCCCTACCGGCCGCGCACCAACGGCAAGGTCGAACGCTTCCACCAAACGATGGCACGCGAATGGGCATACGGACTCCTCTACCGCTCACACCGCGAACGCGCCGCCGCCTTGCCACACTGGCTCGACCACTACAACCGGACACGACCACACAGCTCACTCGGAGGACGACCCCCGATCAGCCGCGTTCACAACCTACGTGGGCAGGACATCTAGTCACCTATACCGAGGGGGGCAGAAGCTCGAGCGAGCCCTCAGCGACTGTCGCCTGCGCCCGTGCCCGTCATGGAGGCAGCCTCTGTTGCCGTAGACGAGCCCGCGCGCCGAGTCTGCGACGAGCTCGCTGAACGGCGTGACCCGGTTTTGCAGCGGCATCTCCTCGCTAGCTAGATGTCCTGCCCACGTAGGTTGTGAACGCGGCTGATCGGGGGTCGTCCTCCGAGTGAGCTGTGTGGCCGTGTCCGGTTGTAGTGGTCGAGCCAGTGTGGCAGGGCAGCGGCGCGTTCGCGGTGTGAGCGGTAGACGAGCCCGTAAGCCCACTCGCGCGCCATCGTCTGGTGGAAGCGCTCGACCTTGCCGTTGGTGCGCGGCCGGTAGGGCTTGGTCGTGAGGTGATGGATCTCGTTGCGGGCGAGTAGCTCTCGTACTGCGCGGCTGCGCACGTAGACCCAGGCGTTGTCTGTCATCAGCCGCTTCGCGACGATCCCATGGCTGGCGTAGAAAGCGAGCGCCCGGTCGAGGAAAGCGGCGACGGTTGCCGCTTTCTGGTCGGCGTGGATCTCGGCGTAAGCGAGCCGGCTGTGGTCGTCGACGATCGCGTGAGCGAAGTCGATCCCGTCTGGATGCTGGCGGTCCTGGCTTGAGCGGTCGCCGGTGACCCGGTGCCCGGGCTGCTCGAAGCGCACGTACTCGCTTGTGTCCATGTGCAGAAGGTCGCCGGGGCAGGGCCACTCGTAGCTGTTGGCCGGCTCCCGTACTGCTCGCGGCGGTCGCGAGATGCCGGCGCGCTCGAGCACCTTCGAGACGGTCGAATGCGCGAAACCAGTGGCGCCGGCGACCAGCCGCGGCCCCCAGCCGGTCTCGCGTCTGCAGTCACAGATCGCCTCGGCGAGCTCGGGCGCGAGCTGGCGTGGCGAGCGGTGCGGCCGGCTGGAGCGGTCAAACAAACACGACAACGACGAACGAGCCTCCGCGCCGGCCCCAAGCCAGCGGTGCCACCAACGGTGAGCGGTCGCCGGCGAGACATTGAACGCCGCCGCCGCCGACCGCAAACTCGTCCCGCCCTCGATCGCGGTGACGAGCGCGAAGCGGCCAGCAAGTCCGAGCTTCGCGTTACGGTGCACAGACATCCGAGCCCTCCTTTGAGCGTGAGTCCGGGAAGACCCACAGCCTCAAAGGAGGGCCGGATAGAACCCCTCAGCCGTTCACAACGTCCGTAGGCACGTCAGCTAGAGGGTTGATGCCAGAAAGGGCGCGGGTTCGCAGGGACCCGCGCTTTCGCGAAGAAGGGTTTCCAGACCCTGTGTCCCCTCGAGATAGGAGCTCGAGATGACGGATCTGGAAGCCCTTGTCGTTGCAGCCTACGTCTTCGCTGACGAGTATCGGGTCCCTGCTCGCTGTGGCCGGCGGCCGCAGGTGACGGATGCGGAGCTGGTCGCGCTGGCGGTCGCGCAGGCGGCGATCGGGATCTGTTCCGACCGCCAGTTCCTTGGCCTGATCGGGCGGGTGCTGCCGGGCTGGTTCCCGCATCTGCCCGAGCAGTCTCAGTACAACCGGCGGCTCCGCGGCTTGGTTGAGCTGATCTCGATCGTGCAGCAGCAGCTCGCGCGCTGGCTCGACACAGGCGGCGTGCGGCTCAGCGATGGGACGCTGATCGGGGTCGCCAGCTATCCCGGCTGCGCGCAGCGGAGCGAGTTCGCCGGCTTTGCCCGCTACGGCTTCGCCAAGTCGACGCACCGCTACGTCTGGGGTGTGCGGCTGGTGCTTTTGACCGACGAGCGCGGGCTGCCGCTCGGCTACACGATCGTGCCCGCCAACGAGAAGGAGTACGAGCCGCTCGCCGACCTCTTGACCGGGACTCCCGCCCAGATCGTGATCGGCGACAAAGGCTTCTGGGGCCGCGACTACCGCGAGCGGCTCGCGGCCACCGGCACCACCCTGCTCACCCCCGACAAGACACGCACCGTCGCCAACCTTGGCCGCGAGCGCGCCCTCGCCTCAACCCGGCTGGTGATCGAGAGCGTCTTCTCTAACCTCAAAGAACAGATGCGGCTCGAGCGCCACCTCGCCCGGACCCCCGCCGGGCTCGCCGTACGGATTGCACAGCGCATCCTCGCGCTCACACTCGGAATGCTACTCAACACCCTCAACGGCCGCCCCGCACGCGCCCTCGCCGCCTACGACGGCCGCTGAATCACATCAACCCTCTAGTCGTAGAACCGTGGTGAGAGTCGGAGCGTCTTCCACTGGCCGGCGTCGTGTCCATAGAGGAGGAGTGCGTCCTCGTGTGCGGCGATCTGCTGCAGCCGTTGCGCGCTTTCCCGTGCCGTCTCTGGGTCGGGGCAATGGGTCCAGAGG
>JALYLC010000129.1 GCA_030774435.1 Actinomycetota bacterium | reverse complement strand
GTGAAGGGCAGCACGTCACCGATCCGCAGATCGAAGGCACATGCGGACGGCGCCACCGCTCTCTGCGTGGCCGCCCCGCTCGCGGTCACGGCGCCCGCGACGAGCGCAGCCACGCCCGTCAGCGCGACTGTGGTCGCGATCCAGCTTCGTCTCATTTCGGTCCACCTCCTATCGTGATCGTTGATACACAGAGTCTCGCGGAAGCCAGCTCGGCGTCCAATGAATCGTCAGGACGTTACGAGTCTGGATGAGCGGTCGGCCTCGAAGCGTGTCGTGGAGCTCGTACCAGGCTTTCGCGGGTGGGGGGCGCAAAATCGCCCTCGGCCGCACCAGCCATCATCGGCTCAATCAGCGATCGCCATCGTCGGCTCCTTTCGTCGGGGAGACCCATCCTATGATCAGGCTCCAGTGTCTCACAGCTCGTGATTGGCACGCGTCAGCCACGACCAGAAGGCGTATCTCGCCGCGCCGGAGCGATTCAAGCCGCACAGGTAACCGGCACGGGCGCCAGGCCTACGACAACACGTCCCGCGCACGAAGCCTGCAAAGCGGATGGTTGCGCTGCTGTCCGCTCAAGTCCTGGCGATCCGCCGCATGCGTAGGGGTAAGGCGCTCAGGCACTTTTCACCGTTCTCCCGGAACCCTTCCGCATTCTTTGCAGCGTCCTTACGACCTCTGGGTATCACGTCTCTGCACATGCTCAACCGGACAGAGAAGAGAGCTGTAGGTGCGACGCTCGTCGCGGTGACTGCTTCCTTGCTTGCCGCCGGCGCTGCAGCCGCATCGCCTCCAAGGGTTGCCACCGGCTCCGCAAGCTCGGTGTCTACGACGTTCGCGAGACTCAACGGCTACGTCAACCCGGGCGGCCAGGCGACGACCTGGTACTTCGATTTCGGGACGACCGCGAGCTACGGCACGAAGACGGCCGCGAAGAGCGCCGGTTCGGGGACGAGCGCGACGGCTGTCTCGATTGCGATCTTTGGCCTGGCAGTCTCGACCACCTACCACTACCGCCTCGTCGCCTCGAACGGGACCGGAACGACCCTCGGCAGCGACCTGACCTTCACGACCGCCGGCCCACCCGCCGTCGTGACCGGAGGCCCGCAGAGCGTCGCGACAACCACCGTCATCCTGACGGGAACGGTCGACCCTCGGGGCGGTTCGACGAACTGGCGCTTCGACTACGGAACGACGACCGCCTACGGGTCGGCGACGTCGACACAGAACGCCGGTTCCGGGATCGGAGCCGTCGCGATCAACGCCGCCGTCGCGGGCCTCACGCCGGGGACGACCTACCACTACCGCCTGGTCGCGTCGAACAGCGCCGGCGCGGCGACGGGAGCCGATGCCACCTTCACGACCGTCTCCGCCGTCACCCTGACGCAGTCGGCGTTCAGGGTCATCGCCGGGAAGTACGTCACGCTCTCGGGCACGGTTTCCGGTGCGCCGGCGGCAGTCCCCGTGACGGTACTTGCCCAGGCATTCGGCGCCGGCGCGTTCTCACCGATCGCGACCGTGATGACCGGCGGAGGCGGATCGTGGACGTACCTGGCAAACCCCAGAGTCGCCACCACCTACGCCGCAAGCGCGAACGGCGGCACGAGCACGCCGGTCACGATCGGCGTCCAACCCGCAATGTCGCTGCAGCTGATCACGAAGGCGAGGTTCTCGACCCGAGTCGCCGCCGCCACCGGGTTCACCGGCAAGCTCGTGAAGTTCCAACGCCTGTCGAACGGCCGGTGGGTAACCCTGAAGCAGACGCGGCTGAACGCGAACTCGGGGGCGATCTTCTCCGCGAGACTGCTCCCACACGGGCATTCCACGATCCGAGTCGCGCTGAGCGTCAACCAGGCCGGCCCGGGCTACCTCGGCGGCCTGAGCCGCAAGCTCACCTACAACCGCAACTAACCAGCGCCAAGTCGTTCCGCCACTAGGCGCGGGCGCCGCGAAGTTGTAGCAGGGTTTTGGTAATGGGCCAGGCAGGGATCGAGCCTGCGACCTTGGGATTAAACGTCCCGACGGACAGGCAGCAACACGCTGCAACGAACCAACCTGGATAGATTGCGGGCTCAACACAGGCAGCGGGAAAATCATGCGGAAACTTCAGACCCAGGGCGTCCACCACATCACGATCTGCGGCGCCAACCGGCAGACGTCGATCGACTTCTGGGAAGGTGTGC
>JALYLC010000128.1 GCA_030774435.1 Actinomycetota bacterium | reverse complement strand
ACGTGCCGGCCGGGTCGGTGCCGCTGCGGACGCTGCAAGATGATCCATGATGGCGGGATGCTAGCCACGGCCAGCCATCGTCCGTCCGCAACATGGGTCTGGACCTGCGGTTCAACGAGACACCAGCCATGGCCGACCTAATCGACTGAAGAGAGGGACCCTTCGAAGCCCAGGCTGTCAAACAGAGCGTCCCAGGACGACATGACCTGTTCCTCGGCGAAGTTGGCTTCTACGAATTCGCGCCCCAGTGAGCCGGCGTGCCGCCGGGCGGCCTCGTTTTCAAGAAGTGTCTGGAGTTCGGCTCGCCACTCGCCCTCGGTTCTGCACGCAAGCCACGGGGTCCCGGCGGCTGCCATCGCTCGCACGTACGCAGGCGTGGCCGCGGCGACGACCGGCAGCCCCATTCGCCACAGGAGCAGGAGCTTGTTCTCCGGCTTGCCTGCCGAGAACGGATCGTTCAGGTCAGCTGGGATGACGGCGACATCTGAGCTGATCGCGACGTCCTCCAAGGTCCTGGGAGACCACTCGTGCAGCTCGTAACCACTCAGCAGACGGTTCGCGATCTCCCGGGTCGTGCGTCGTCGGAACCTCCCGGCGTACTGCTTGAAGACCAGATCCGTGACCAGCCGCATCTCTGCCTGGCCGTCGCGCTGAAGGTCACGAAGCACCGGCGCGATCGTCGTCAGCGTGTCGAGTGTGTACGGCAGGCCCTCCCAGACGATCTTGGGAGGGCCGTCGATGGCGTAGTCGACCTTGTGGGAGGTGACGTCCTCGCCGTGGTAGTCGAGGATGACGTGAACGTTGGGGCACATCGTGAGGATCGTTTCGCGCTGCTCGGCGGTGCTGCAGACCACGGCGTCGGCCCGCTCGCACATCGCCTCCATGGCCCGGCGGTAGTTCAGGGTGAGGCGCCCCGTCTCGCCCGACAGCCTTTTCGCCAGGCCCCTGCCCAGGTTCCGCGGATCGCGTCGCGGGAGCGCGAAGTAGGAGTCGATGACCTCGTACACGATCTTCGTCGGCCTCTTGATCTGCCGCCACCGGGTTATGTCGGCCCGGGTGCTCAGGAGCACCACGTCGAAGTGGTCGTCCGGCGCTGCCAGTTCGAGCCTGAGCCCGCGCTTGCGCGCGTAATGGGCGAAGCGGCGGCGATCGCCCGGCTCGCTCAGGTCGTCGCTGTACGGGACATAGCCGACCCGCGCGTCCGCGAGCCTCAATCGAGCCTGCCCCGACCAGTTTTGCGAACACCGCGCGCGGCCGTGAACTCCGCCCGTCGCCTGAGTCTCGACACAAAATGGGAGGCTAGCGCCCTGACGGATGCCCAGCCCTATGCCACAGGGCGCCGATCAGGTGATACTCGGCGCGTTCAGCTCGGATTGCCGATCGCTGACCGTGTCCCGCCTGCGGCTGCGCGCCCATTGGGATTCGCGGACGAGCCACTGCAGTCCCGCGGCAGCGCAGAGCGCCAGCACGTACAGGACCTGGTCGCGGTGCCGGAACGCGGTCCCGAGATTGCCCTGTGTCAGCGCCGCGATGCCGACCAACATTCCGAGGACGAGGACCGGGAACTGCAGCGCAAGGCGCGCTGACCGTCGCCGCACAGAGACAGCGATTCCCACGAGCGACAGCGCGTAGAGCACGTACCAAAGGAACGTTTCGAGTCTCGCCAAGAGCAGCGTCACTCCCACTGACGACTCCCATGGAAACGGACGCAGGGTGACGTCCACGAGCCCTGTCGGGAGATGTTCGAGGCTCGCGCTGACGCTTCCTCCTCCGCCGGCGGCAGCGCGCGCGGCGATCGAGGCAGCACCCCCTCTTGTGGCTGAGGGCGTGACGCGGCCTGGTGCAGGCCTGGCGGGGACGAAGGCCGAGTTCGCGCCCACCGCCAAGATCCCCCTCGTCTCGGCGAGGTTGGGCGCGGTGGACGTCACCAGACCCCAGCCAGCGAGCCCAAAGCCGGCCAGCAAGGGTATGAACGCCGCGACCGCGACGCCCGCCGCGACTCGGGGCACCCAGAGCCGGCGCGGCGTGAAGATCACCGCCAGGGCGAGGGCCCACGCTGCAGCAAGCATCGTCTGCTCGCGAAGAAACGCGAGCGCCAGGAGACTGACCGCCGCGAGCACGAAGCCGCCGGCCACGCGCCGCCAGTCGGTGCTCGACAGTAGGAGCGCTGCGCCTGCCAGCAGCGTGAGCGCCAGCCATACGTGCGCCTCCCGCAGGACGACGGAGGAGAAGAGCACCTCGGAGGGAGTCAGCGCGACCACGATGCCGGCCAGAGCAGCGAAGGCCGGCGTGAGGAAGCGCAGCGCGATGACCACCGTGGCCCCCGCGGCCACGGTGCCCACGAACGCTACGAAGACCTGGCCCACCAGGCGCGTGGCGCCAAACACCTCGAACAGGAACACCAGCGGCCCGCTGAACGTCCGAGTCGAGTCGTAGAACGACTGGCCGTAGCCCGGATACCACTGATCCGGCGTGAGGCCGTGCACCACGACAGCGCGCCCGAGGTCGACATAGAGTGCCTCATCGGGGATCAGGTAGCCGTCGGTGAGCACGAAGGAAGCGATGGCCACGAGCATGCGCGCGACGAGCGCCAAGAGGACCACGGCGACGACCGGGTGCTCCACAACACCGCCGAGCACTCTCTGAAGCAGCGGGCGTGGCCCACCGGGTGATCGTCGAATGTCGTCTCCTAGTTCTCGCTCGTCGGCGGCGCCATGTCACGCTCACGCGACCCGGCCTCGCAGTGACACGGCCGCCTATGATGGCGCCGCACGATACCGTCAACGCACCAGACACATGGACCTGACCGACGAAGCACGACGAGCGTCCCGGCTCCTTCCCCGTACCGTGCGCGACCGCGATCGGTGCTGCGTGCGCGTAGCGCTCCCCCTGCTTCGCGCCCGGTGAGCCCGCCCGCGGACGGGCCGGCAGCGGCGCGCGCGCTCGCGTTCCGCTGTGATGGTGACGCGGTCGTGGGCGCTGGCCACGTGGCCCGCTGCATCCCGCTCGCCGCCGCCTTCGCGGACGCGGGTTGGAGCCCCGTCTTCGTCGGCGAGTACGGAGGGTTGGCCGAGTGGCTGCTCGATCGCGCGGGGTTTCCGCGCAGGGTGCCGGAGGGCGGCGCGTGCGGACTGGGCGACGGCTGGGCGGCGGCGGTCGTCGACACCTACACGCTGTCGCAGGACGAGCTCTGCGCCGCCGCGGCGCGCCGGCCGCAGCTCACCCTCGGCGAGGCCCGCCGGTGTGAGGAACGTGGGCTCGTCTTGGACTACCACCTCTATGCGCCCGGCGGCGCCATCGCGCTGCTGCCGCCCGAGCGCGTCGTCGCCGGGCCGCGGTACGCGCCGCTCGACCCGCGCCTGGCCGGGG
>JALYLC010000127.1 GCA_030774435.1 Actinomycetota bacterium | reverse complement strand
AACCGGGAGGCGCTCGAGCGCCTCGCCTCCAAGCTGCTGGAGCGCGAGACGCTCGACCGCGAGGACGTCGCCACGATGCTGCACGACGTGCAGCGCGTGGGCACGCTCGCCTTCGGTCGGCCGGACGGGCCCGAACGCCCCGTCATCGGCCCCGGTTGATCCTGTGCTCTAGCTCTCGCTCCCGTTCTCGCTCGAGTCGTCCTCGCCGGCGCTCGTGATCTCGGCCTTCTTGGCCTCGACGGCCGCCCGCGCCTCGCGCACGCGCGTCGCGAGCGCGCCGAGGTCGCTGCTGGCCGAGAGCGTGCCCGCCTCGAAGAGATCGAACGCCGCCGCGCCGAATCCGGCGCTCGCGGCCTCGACTTCGCCCTCGAGCTTGCGCAGCTGCAGCTTCAGCTGCTGCGTCTGTGCAGCTCCCTTGCCCTGCTCGAGAGCATCCGAAGCCTTCTCCTTGACCTTGTCGAATAGGCCCATGCGTGCCTCCCCAGTGGTGGACGTGCGCATGCATGATTGCATCGCTGCGGCCGCGCGGCGGGCGCCGTGGCACGATCCGGGCGTGTTCGCCCTCGGCATCCACCACGTTGGCATCGCCGTGCGCGACCTCGAGATCGCGCGCGAGCGGTATGAGCGCCTCTTCGGAGCACGGGTCGAGGCGCGTGAGCGCGTCGAGGAACAGGGCGTGGAGGCGCTTGCGCTGCTGATGGGCGAGGACGGCCGTGTGGAGCTGCTGGCGCCGCTGGCCGAGGACACGCCGGTGGGACGCTTCATCGCGCGCCGCGGGGAAGGCATGCACCATCTGGCCTTCACCGTCGACGACCTGCCCGGCGCGCTCGCCGGGCTGCGCGAGGCAGGCGCGACGCTGATCGATGAGGAGCCCCGCACGGGCATCTACGGAGCTGTGGCATTCGTGCATCACTCCTCGCTCGGCGGCGTGCTGAGCGAACTGGTGCAGGCGACGACGTGACGGAGGCGTGATGGACGACGGCAGCGTCAAATTCGAGCTGGGCATCCGCGGCGGCGGCACGGTCGCGGGAGAGGCGAGCGGCGAGGACTGGGCGCGCGTGGAGGCCGCCCTGGTCGCGGGCAAGGGCACCGTGGACATCGAGCACGAAGAGCGCCGCATCTGGGTGCGCATCGAGGATGTCGCCTACGCCGTGCGCGTCGTGCCGCGCCGCCGGGGCGCCGGCTTCAGCTCGTAGAGGTGACGTCCGCCCGGCGCCAGCAGGTGCTCGATCGGGTCGTGATCGAGTACTCGGCGCTCGGCAACCGCGGACTCCTCTGGGTCGTCGCCGGCGCGGTCGTCGGCATCGCGACGCAGCGCTGGTGGGCCATCCCGCTCGTCGCCGGCGTCGTCTGGGTGACGCTGGGCCTCAACTACGCGCTCAAGTGCGGCGTGCGCCGGGAGCGGCCGCTCGAGCGCCGCGGCCGCCCGCCGCTGATCGTCGCGCCGGCGTCGCCGTCCTTCCCCTCCAGCCACGCGGCCATGGCCGCCGCGGGTGCGGTCGCGCTCTCCTGCTATGCACCGGCGTTCTGGCCGCTGTTCGCTACCCTGGCCGTCCTGATGGCTGCCTCGCGTGTCTACCTGGCTGTCCACCACGTCTCGGACGTGGTCGCCGGCTTGGCCGTGGGCGCCTGTGCCGGCGCGGCCTTCGCGCTGCTGGCCGGCTGATGGCGAGTCTCGAGGTCGGCATCGTCGGCTTGCCCAACTCGGGCAAGACCTCGCTCTTCAATGCACTCACCGAGTCGCACGCGGAGATCACGAGCTACGCCGCCGTGCAGGCCTCGGCGAACGTCGGCATTGCCGCGGTGCCGGACGAGCGCATCGCCGCGCTCGCCCGGGCCGTGTCCGCGCGCGAGCAGGTGCCGGCGACCGTGCAGTTCTCCGACGTCTCGGGCCTCGTGCGCGGCAGCGGCACGCGCGATGGAGGGCTCGGCGGCGAATATCTCGGCCACCTGCGCGCCACGCATGCCCTGGCGCACGTGGTGCGGGTCTTCGACGACGAGGCGGTCTCGCATCCCGATGGCCGCATCGATCCCGTTCTCGATGCCGAGGCGGTCGACTTCGAGCTGCTGATCTCCGATCAGGTGCTCGTCTCGCGCCGCCGCGAGCGCACCGAGCGCGCAGCTCGAGTGGGCGAGAAGAGCGCCCGTGACGAGCTGGTCGTACTGGAGCGCCTGGCGGCGCACCTCGACGAGGGCCTGCCCGCGCGCACGCTCGATGTCGCGGTCCCGGAGGGCCTCGATCTTCTGACCACGAAGCCCGTGATCTACGTCGCCAACGTCTCTGAGGCCGGCGAGCCCGGGCGCGTCGCCGCGCTGACGGCGTACGCGACGGAGCGCGGGGCCGAGGTCGTCGCCGTTGCGGCGCGCTTCGAGGCCGAGCTTGCCGAGCTCGAGGATCCGGCCGATCGCACGGCGTTCCTCGCCGACCTCGGTCTCGACGAGCCCGGCATGCCGCGCCTCGCACGCGCCTGCTTCCGCACGCTCGGCCTGATCACGTTCTTCACCGCGGGCCCGATGGAGGCCCGCGCCTGGCCGGTGCGCGAGGGCGCGTCCGCGGTCGAGGCAGCGGGCAAGATCCACTCGGACATCGCGCGCGGCTTCATCCGCGCCGAGGTGATCCGCTGGGACGACCTGGTCGCCAGCGGCTCGCACACCGAGGCGCAGAAGCGCGGCCTGCAGCGCGTCGAGGGCAAGGAGTACGTCGTCGTCGACGGCGACGTGCTCAACATCCGCTTCAACGTCTGAAACCAGCTCTCAGAGCGCGTCGTTGACGCGCGCGTCGAGCGCGTTGGCGGCATGCAGCGCCACCGCTTCGGGACTCGGGAAGCGCCGCCCCTCGGGCGGCCCGTGATGCGAGGCGACGGCGCCGAGCAGCGGCTGGAGCCTGGCCTCGTCGAGGCGGACGCGGGCGCCGGCGCGCTCGATGCGCGCAAGCCCCAGGTGCACGTGGCCGAGCAGCGCGCCGCGCTCGCTCGGCAGGATCACGGCGCCGCTCACGAAGGCATCCACGCAGCCGCAGTCGTGCAGCAGCGCCGCGGCCGTGAGAAGGTCGGCGTCCAGGCGGGGATGCAGCTGCGCCGTCTCGCGGCAGAGCGCTGCGACGGCCACGGTGTGCTCGACCAGCCCACCTGCATAGGAGTGGTGGCCGCTCTCGGTCGCCGGCGCGGTGCGAAAGCGCTCGCGGTAGCCGGGCTCGCCGAGCACCGCTTCGCACAGCCCACGCAGCCCGTCGTGGTAGATCTCGAGCACGAGGAAGTCGATGTAGCCGTCGAGGTCGTCGATGTCGCGCCGCGCGCCGGGCACGAACTCGGCGGGATCGCCCGGCTCGACCCGCTCGACGTCCCGTACCTCGAGCTCGACCCGGCCGGCGTACTCGCCCACGCGGCCGAGGACGCGCACCGTGTCGCCCACGTCGAACCGTTGCTCGAGCACCGGCACGCCATCCCACACGCGGGCGCGCACCCTCCCGCTCTTGTCGGTGAGCTCGAGATCGAGGAATGGGCGTCCGTCGCGGCGCGTGCGCCGCTCCTTGCGCGACACCGCGAAGGTCGCATCGACGAGCGCGCCCGCCGCGAGCTCGCGCACGAGCGTGCCACCGGCCATTCCGCCGAGTATACGGCGGTCGCCGCCGGCTCGTCCGCCGCGGCCGGCGGGTATCCGGGCTACCCTCCCCGGGGTGTCCGGGCGAGTGCCAGAGCGCGTGGAGATACGGCCGTTCCACGCTCTCCACTACGCCGCCGACCGCGTGGGCCTGGCCGATGTCGTATCGCCCCCGTACGACGTCATCGACGATGATCTGCGCCGCCGGCTGCTCGCGCGCAGTCCCTACAACGTGGTGCATCTGATCCTCCCGGAGC